>JAGQQC010000492.1 GCA_020426395.1 Planctomycetaceae bacterium | reverse complement strand
AGGAACTGCGGACGGGCAGTTTGAACATACTCCGGAACCCACGGAAGAAAACTGTCGTTCTGTTTGCGAGAAGATTATCAGTGCGCAAGCAGATGTCGGGTTTGTCCAGGATCCAGATGCCGATCGACTCGCTATTATTGACAACCAGGGGAAATATATCGGAGAGGAATTAACATTAGCTCTATGCGTTGATCATATTTTACCGAACCGACCGGGACCGGTCGTCGTGAATGGTTCAACCAGCCGAGTGACTGCTGACATCGCCCAAAAACATGGTTGTCCGTTTTCCCGATCCTACGTAGGTGAGGCCAATGTCGTCGCACACATGCGAGAGGTACGGGCCGTGATTGGCGGAGAAGGGAACGGGGGTTTGATCGATCCCCAAGTGGGTTGGGTGCGAGACAGTTTCCTGGCCATGGCCTATGTGCTGGAACATTTGGCCCAGACTGAACAAGCCCTTTCCGAATGGGTCGCTCAACTTCCCTCTTACACCATCATTAAGGACAAAATTGAGTGCTCTGCCGAAGCCGTTCCGGTCGCGGCCACGGCACTCAAGAACGCGTTTAGCGATGCTAAAGTCAAAGAAGGCGATGGACTTCGTCTGGACTGGGAAAAAAGCTGGGTTCAGGTACGGGCCAGCAACACCGAACCGATCATGCGGATTATTGCTGAAGCACCAGACAAACCCGCCGCCGAAGAATTAATCCAACGTGCCAAAAATGCGATTGTCGCTTCACTAAAATAACCTGCGAAGCAACAAATGATCGCTGTTGATTATTTGCGCATACTTTCTCGCGCAATCTGTCGAGCAATTTTATGAGCGTGCCGGATGGTAAATGCCCGGGATTCAATCTGCTCTTCGCTGTAATATTTTCCGGATTCGCTATGAGGCAACCCGGCTAGCGATAAAGTGAGCGGCAGAAGATCCAGGAATTCTTTATAACGCCGTTGTTGCTCTTGAGCATCGGTAGACATGCTGTCGAACCTTGTGAAGCTGAAATATTGTGAAAGGGGACTTCAGTCAAATTGTCTCGCAGCGGCAAATGTAAGCTGCTGATTCTATGCTACCAAATTCCACTCGGAATGGAACTGTTAACTGGAACAGAAACGCGAGAACGATTCCCGAACAGGCCCACAGAATTTCTGTACTCTATGGTGCTGCAATGAGTAAGGCGATGAATTCGGGGCGGCTACTATCTTCGCGTAATCCCCATTTCTTCCAGGTGCTTGTAAAACAGATCTTTCACTTTCTTGTGTCCGGTCAGTAAATACAAATTTCCCATGTACTGTCTGATCAGTGGAAATGACTCATTTCCTGCGTGTTTATTGCAACTGGCGTATTCAACCCGAACCTCGGTTCTTCTTCTGAGGTAGTACCCCAGGAACAATCCACCCAACAAGCCCACGATCGGAGCGGACAAACTCACCCAGATTCCACCCAAGCATAGACCGAGGACACTACAGATCAAAAAACAGAAAATCACTCCGATCAAGGGACGGGAATAATCTTCAATCCGGGAATAATAATTTTCCCGTTCGAGATCTTCTTTCGTCCCACAAACAATGCAGCGGCCAGGCAATTTGACGAACCACTTGTCTTCCTTCAAATATCCGATTTCGTGCCCTGTTTGTTCATCAACCCGAATTTCACGTATGTAAATATCGCGAGGAGGGACATGGTGGAAAACATCGAGAAAATACTCTTTCAATCCATGTCGATGATCGTAGTAGTATCCCAGCACATGAAACGCATGCATGAGCACCACGTACACGAGCCCAAAAAAGAAATAAAAGATGGAAGCCAGCCCACCGATCACTCCCGCATGATCAGCCGCCTCTTCAACCTCAGCATCACGTCGAGAGAAAAGCGTTCTCAAGCCGTGGGCCAGTTTGGCCCCTTTCTCTGTAAGCGACAGGCCTTCATTCTGTCTATCCATCGCAGGCCTTCGGGACCGCTCTGGAGAAGAAGTCGCCACTTTGGTTTTCTTGCGAGGAATCCGATCCTTCCCAGGGCCCTGATCCTTTTTCGCACGTTTCCGGCGCGCATCATAAGCACGTGACCCAGATCTGGGAGGGAGTTTTTTCAGCGGATCTTGATCTTCTTCAGACATGGTTATTTACATTATTCGCACATGAGTACGTTATCGGTACTTAAACTCGGTACTTAAAGGTTCATAATTTTGGAACAGTGATAGAAATTCCCGGGTTGTTTCCCAAGCAGGGCTGTTTCATCAATTGGAACTGATATAATACATTAGCCGTTTCAACGACTTCATTTTATCCGACTGGAATATTGTGTGCAGATTGTTCTTCAAACTGCCCGAAAATTCAGCCATTTTATCTTACCCTAATCCCAACATTTTTGCTCTTCAAGCACGATTCACAGGAGATACATCACTTGTCCGATACCGTCTGGTCAACCCGACGTCTTTTGCGACAGTCAGGACTGATTCTATTCCTCCTGTTGATTTGTCCCCTGCTCGCCTGGGCCTGTAAATACTCCGTTCGCGATGTCGGTTTCGTCGCCCTTGACTCGCACAGTTATCAATTGCAACTGATCGTCTCCAGCGAGACTAGCGAGACGCTTAAAGAAAAGTTGCACTCCGAATACGCCCCTTTGCTTCGGGATACAAATATTGAATTGGAAGTCCTGAGGGAAAACTCCGAGATACTCTCTACATCCCAAACGGAACAAAAACCAGACTCTGGAAAAACCGCCGCTTGGTTAATTGATACTTTTCCGGCTTCATCAGAGGAATCAGAAAGCTCATTTCCTCGCAGACTATTTCTCGAACAAGTTCCAGTAGAAGACAAAGCAACGCTCTCTGCTTTCCTGTGGGAACTTTCTGATTCGGAACTGCGTGAAAAATTGATCGCCGGCACATTAAAAGCTCACAGCGTGCTGCTCATCATTGAAGGCACCAATACCGAACACAATGAACTGGCGAGGAAACTCGCTTCCCAAGCCAGCGATCAGGTTAAATCGGAACTCCCCGATCTTCCCAAACCTGTCGAATTCCCTCCGGAGGTCATTACGTTATCTGTCAATGACCGCGAGACCGAACGGATACTGCTCTGGTCCTGGAATATTGATCCCGAAGACAAAGATCAAACTTATCTCGTTCCTCTGTTTGGCCGCGGACGAATACTGGGAGAACCGTTAGCCGTTCCGGGAATCTCGTTAACCGAGTTGTCCACAATCCTCAGTTACGTCGGACAAGATTGCGAATGCGAACTGG
>JAGQQC010000491.1 GCA_020426395.1 Planctomycetaceae bacterium | reverse complement strand
TATACCACAGTCCGGTTCGGGAATCGAATCTGGTGCTGTTGTTCTCAACGGGATACGAACGCATTTACACTTCTTGCCAACTTTTGGAGCAGGCTCCTTCCATGGCGTTCTGTGATGGTCGAGTGACCCTGTCTCCGAGAGATGGTTGCGAGAGCCCACCCCGCGCTGCGAAGATGGCTGGACACTCTACCAAACGGCATAACTAGAAGTGATCCTAAAACCCTCTGGTGGGTCTCATTCGCCCTTATTTTACAGGCCGAAGAACAGCCACAACCGGGTTTTAGGATGGGTTCTAATTCCTGAAACGGCATATTGATTCATCATGACTATATCCTTCACTACTCGATATTCATTCGTCTGTCTCTTACTGATGTGTCTGCCCAGCCCTGTCTCATCACTCTTCGCTCAAGACGAGGAGGGGGCCTTACTCGCCCAGAAACTGAAACAGGTTCCTGCTTATTGGGAAGAGAAGGTCGAGTTTTTTACTCAAGAGGAATACGAAAAGACCCTCCAGTATTGGGCCGAGACTTACCCCAGGTTTTGCCAGTTGGAACGTCGCGGCGTGGCGAATGACGGCTTTCGATTATTCATGCTGCGAATTACAGACTCTCAAGTTTCTGATGAGGATAAACAGATTTGTCTGATAACAGCTCTGCATGGAGGCCCCGAGCGAACCGGAACGACCAGCGTGCTTAAGTTAGTGGAATGGTTATTGGGTGACTCGGAACTTGCTTGTCAGACGCGAGCACAGCAGATTGTATTACTGATGCCCGTGATGCATCCGCGAGGGTTATTCGTCTCCGACCGCTTTCGCAATCAAGCAGCGATTGATCCCTATACGGGTGGAGCTATTGAGAACTGGGATCTGAAAAGGATGACTTACCTGGCGGGTGACAAAGCGCCGGAAGTGACAACGTTTCTGGAGGTTGTCGATGAATATCAACCCGAGGTGATCGTCGATGTGCATGGAATCGGTCTGCAGGAGATTCCGGATGATCAACTGGGAGATCGGAAGATGTCCCAAGGGATGACGATGTTCGAAGTGACCGGTTCCGCCTACTCGAATTACGCGCTACGTCCCTGGGACTGGCGAATTACGGAACGGATCAATCAGGCGGGAGAGCAGGCGGGGTATGGTTACGATCGATTCGAAGCGGACGCCCAACGGATTTTTCATGGAGACCAGATGGCGAGCCTCGTTGACAAAACCTGGGCTGGGCGCGCGAACTTTTATACGGCTCAATATGCCTATATCAAATACCACACAATGGTCATGGCGTTCGAAGTTGGCTGGGAAGAGAGCGGGTTGTTGCGCCTGCAGGAAGTGCTCAAGATTGGAAATGATCGTTGGCAGGGAGAACCCTATCCGGGATATCCCGTTAATCGGGTGAAGAACTTCATCGGACACTTTGTCGTGGCCTATGGAGAGACCGCCGCGGCACGCCGGAAGAGCCGGGTGGAATTGTGGAATCGTCAGCGCGAGTTCAGCCAGGGAGTGCTGTATCCCCAAACAATTGGACGGGACTCCTATTTCATCGGGCTTTCGCCCCGCACACGGGAAGTTTTCAAGGTGAAACCGTTGAACACCTTTTTAGAAAATGTGGCTCCCTTGGAGGAGGTCCAGCCGGAGATTCTCCGTGCCTTTCTCGAGGCAGGACCAGAGTTAACCCTGGCGTCGCAACTGGGAGGCGAGATCCCAGCGGACCAATGGAAACCGATTGAAGGAGGAATGTCACTCCGGTTTCGGTTGCCTTATCCGGAGCCTCGGTTAATCGATCTCCGTTTGAATGGCCATCTTCTGGAAGAGAGCCCGACTGACGGTTATCAAGCCTGGCGGGCGAATGGGTTCACGCAGGTGCAGATCAATATTCCGCCGGAAAAGACGCAAAACGGGGAAGCATTGTTGGGAACGATTGCCTACGACCCTCGCCAGGAACGTCCGCAGGGTTGGCGGCCGCCCGCAGCGGTTCGGCCAGAGAATTAATGTCTAATTGGGTCGAGAGAGAACCTTTTCAGCCGAGGTGTCTCCTGCGGTGTACGAAACAAGATCTGCTCGTTAAGATCGTACGCTTTATCTGCCCATACGACCTCCCGTAAGAAGTGTGAAGCAGATGCTGTAAATGCTTATTTATTATCGAATTAAAACAAACGAAAACCGCTTTTGACTTGATGGGGATGCACCCTTGTCTGATCAGAATAAACTGAATCGATTTGAACAGGCCCGCCTGGAAAAGCTGGAAAAAATCCAGTCGCTCGGGCTCGATCCGTGGGGCCAGCGTTTTGACGGTCATCAACCGATCGCCGAAGTCCGTGAGAAAGCACCGGCGGAATCGGGTATGGAAGGTGAGCCCGTTCGCGTGGCTGGCCGGATGATGCTGCGGAATAATAAAGGAAAGCTGCGGTTCTTCCATATCCAGGACTGGACCGGTCGTATTCAGGTCATGGCGATGAAGAACGAACTCTCCGAAGAGCAGTGGGAGTTGATCACCGCCCTCGATTTGGGGGACATCATCGGTATCGATGGAACAATGCGGTTGACCAACACAGGCGAAGTCACGGTGAAAGCGTCTGAGATCACCATTCTCTGTAAGTCAATGTCGCAGCCTCCCGAAAAATTTCATGGCCCCAAAGACATGGAGATGCTGCTGCGACAGCGATACATCGATCTCATTTATAATGAGGGCGTTCTGCCACGTATGATCAAACGGACGAAGATTATTCAATCGGTCCGGCAGACGCTCAATGAACGCAACTTTGTGGAAGCGGAAACGCCTGTACTCCATGCCACAGCAGGAGGGGCCGCCGCGCGGCCATTCATCACGCATCACAACGCGCTCGATATGGAACTTTATCTGCGCATCGCGCTTGAGCTCCATCTTAAACGATTGATGGTCGGCGGTGTGGAGCGTGTTTACGAGATTGGACGTGTCTTCCGAAACGAAGGGATCGATGCGACCCACAATCCTGAATTCACCATGATCGAGATCTACCAGGCTTACGGCGATTACGAAACGATGATGGATCTGACCGAGGCGATTGTGGTGAATGCCATCAAAGCGAGCAGCGAATCGCTGGTCCTCCCCTGGAGTGATGAAGGGGAGACCATCGACTTTACTCCGCCGTGGCCGCGCAAAACCTACGCGGAGTTAATCAAGGAATACGCGGGTTGCTCCATGGACGATCATGACGCGATCATTGCCGTGGCGAAGAAGAACCACATTGAGACGGAGAAGAAGCATCA
>JAGQQC010000490.1 GCA_020426395.1 Planctomycetaceae bacterium | reverse complement strand
TTGATATTTTAATATTTTGATTACGACTCAACCGACTTGGGCGAAGCCGCATAGAGCATAATTCCGGTGGCGACCGCCGCGTTGAGAGAGTCAAGCCGTCCCGATTGTGGAATACGGACCCGCTCATGACAAGCGTCAAGTAACTCGGGGGCCACTCCAGTAGCCTCATTTCCAATGAGGATGCCTACTGGAGGCTTAAAAATATCTGGAACCATCTCCACGGAATCCGTCAGTGATGTTCCGGTAATCTGAAAACCCCGTTCACTCAGTTGGTGAATGGATCCTAGCAGATTATCGACTCGGACAATGGAGAGATGATTAACGGCTCCTGCCGAAGCCCGGGCGACGGCCGTGGTCACTCCGACTTGCTGTTTCTGCCCAATAATCACTCCGCAGGCTCCCAAAACCTCAGCCGAGCGAAGCATTGCTCCGAAATTATGCGGGTCCTGGATCCGATCCAGAATCAAGAGGGGGGCAGAATTTATCGGCTCCAAATTTTTTAGAAAATCTTCAAAAGACTCATATTCAAATTCCGGCATCTGGGCAAGAAATCCCTGGTGATCCCCTGAACGACAAAGTGCTTTTAATCGTGCGGGAGGCGCCTTTTCTACCGGGATTGGATTTTTTTCCAGGGCTAGTTTTAGTTGTGTCAAATCATTCTGCCCCAGGTCCTCACTCAGTATGAGTTTACGGGGAATCCATCTTCCGCTAGTGACCGTCTCTGTCACCAGGTGCCGGCCCCACAGCCAACATTTTTGATGAGAGCCTGCCAGTTTTGACTTCTGTTTGGGTTTCATATTTCACGATTTCAACTGAACAAAACGGCTTTGATAAATCATTCCCAATCCCCCTGATCGAAACGTTCTCGACTTAACCGCCTCTGGATAAACTTGCATCTGAGTAGAGAACCAACCACAATACGCCGAAATAAGATCATAGTCAAAATAGAGAATCAGATCGTAATTCTAGATCTTGTCGAAGATAAGTGTGGCGGCTTTTGCACACGAAAAATTCTTAACACGTGGTTTTACACCGCCAGAAGCCCCTACGTTACAATTTGATACGTAATTGATACGTAATAGAAAATAAAGCCATCCGATGGAGAGCATTTTGAGATCGCGACCACCTATTTATAACCGGGAAGAACGGGAAAAGCTGCGGGAAGCGTCGCGTTTTAATGCCCAGTTGATGGACTACGTTCGTCCTCACGTCAAAGCAGGCATCACGACGGATGAAATCAACACCCTGGTGCATGACTACACTCTCCAGCATGGCCACGTCCCCGCCACATTGGGTTATAAAGGATACCCCAAAAGCTGTTGCACCAGCATTAATGAGGTGGTCTGTCACGGTATTCCCGACGATACCGTGCTCCAGGAGGGGGATATCATTAATGTCGATATCACCAGCATCGTCAATGGTTGGTATGGTGACCAGTCAGAAACTTTTCTGATCGGCGAAGTCTCCGAAACGGCCCGACGTCTGGTTCAGGTCACATTCGATTGCTTGTTTGCGTCAATCCATGCCTTAACCCCCAACTGCAAGGTTTACGACATTGGTAAAGCGATTTACGACTACGTAAAACCGACCGGTTTTTCTATCGTCAGGGAATTTCAAGGACACGGCCTCGGTCGAAACTTCCATCAGGATCCCGGGATTCCCCACTATCCGGAAAAATATGCCCAGCGAGATGTCCTGCGTCCCGGTACCTGTTTCACGATCGAACCCATGATCAACGAAGGCCTGTTTGGTACTGAAGTCGATCCCCGGGATGGCTGGACAGCACGGACCATTGACCGAAAACTGACCGCACAATTCGAGCACACAATTTTGATGACTGAAGAAGGCCCGGAGATCCTGACTTTGACCAAAGAGGGCCCCCAGGAAGGACATATTTTTTAACGGAAGACGATCCGGTTCAATGTTCGTACTTCAGTCGTTCCTCTATCGCCGTTTCCATCTGTTTTTTCTGATCCGCACTGAGTTTGATCTCAGCCGCGATGGCATTCTCTCGTATCTGATCCGGTCGTCGGGCCCCACACAAGACGGAGGTCATTCCGGGTTGTGACATCGTCCAGTGAATGACCAGTTGAGCGACCGTGTATCCCGTTTCAGCTCCGATGCTTCTTAATTCCTCCACGAGATCCTGATTCCGTTGCCATTGCTCTCCCTGAAAGATCGGGTACTTACGGCGACTATCCCGTTCATCGAACTGATGATCGCGTGGAAGTTTTCCGGCTAACAGTCCCTTCATGAGTGGCCAGTAGCCCATGAATGAAACCTGGTTTTCGATGCACCAGGGCAGAATGTCTTCTGTGACTTCACGTTGCAACATATTAAACCGTGCCTGATAGGCAGAGAGAGGGCATATCGTATGAAAGCGTTTGATCTCTTCTAACGTCGCATTGCATAGACCAGCCGACTTCGCTTTCCCTTGCTCGACAAACTGGGCGACTGCTTCTGCGGACTTTTCAATTGGACACTCCGGATCCGGGCCATGCAGATAATAGAGATCAACCACTTCCGTCCGCAATCTTCGCAAGCTTTCTTCTAACTCGCGAGTTAATCGTTCAGGCTCTCCTCCTCGCTGGTGGGTTTTGCCTTCCCAGTGTGAACCTCCTTTGGTGGCTAACACAATCTGGTCCCGCACTTCTCCCAGGGCTTCCGAAATGTACTTTTCGCTCTCCCCCTCGTATCCATAGACGTAAGCCGTATCAAAAAAATTGATCCCAGATTCAAATGCGGCGTGTAAAGTCCCCAAGGCCTCCTCTTTGGTGACGTTAAGCGTGGTGACCCCCGCAATCGGCCAGCAGCCCATCGCAATCGGCGTTACTTTTATTCCAGTTTTCCCAAGTTCGCTTCGTTCCATCACAAATACCTCTATTTTCCCCAATCGATTGAACAGCCAGCCGAAAGTGCATGGTAAGATAATCCAGGCGAAGAACCAACCTGACTCTCTCAATCATGATAAGAATTAATGTCTAACGTCAACCGGATAAAACCTCACCAACTTTATCACCTGTCACGCAAGACAGGCTGGATACTGTTGGTCTTATTGTTATGCGGGACCACGTCTCTATTCGCTCAAGAACCCGAAAATGAAATTACGGACTCTCTCTGGAAAATAACCTATCGTGATCAGGAAGGACAAACTGTCGAAACGTCTGGACGTCTCCTCATCCGCGCGCAGGATGGAGGGATTCTTTTAGAGCAACGGAATGGTTTTCTGCTCAATGTGATTCCCGATGCGATCAT
>JAGQQC010000048.1 GCA_020426395.1 Planctomycetaceae bacterium | reverse complement strand
CTCCAGCAGCAGAGACTCCCCGTCTACCGCGTATCCTAGCGAAATCCCCCCGGTCAATTAAAGCGTCCGCCGCACGGTTTAACGACCTCCGCGGCGAGATGTCTCCCGTCACGAGCAAAAACGGGAGAAACAGGGGCAATTCAGGCAACTTGAGCGTCGCCAATCAAAGAAAATAGGGCCGCAGGGACTCGAACCCTGAACCAACAAATTATGAGTTTGCTGCTCTAACCGATTGAGCTACGGCCCTTTGTGCGGGATGGGGATGCGGAGCGGAACAGGCCCTTAACGAGACACCCATCCAGTCCGCGAGGTTCGCAGCATCACTATATCGAGGGGCGGGGAGGACTTCAAGCAGCGAGAGAGGGGAACCCGCTCTTGGACCAGAGTGTCTACGGAGTAATCTGGTAAATTGAATTAGTTTCAGGATAATCAACCGAAGAAAAGTTTAAGAACCGTTTCCAAAAGTGAGATGATCGCACTCGTTCAATTGCTTCGTTCCAAAAAAGAGAACCGAAAAAGGTGAGTTAAGTGTCACCCATCTACAAACAGATTCGCGAACTACTTCAACAAAAAGGGTACTTTGCTGACGATCCTTTGTTCTCAAGAAAAGAGAATTTTAAGAACGCCGAATTTTTCGAGCAACATTATGATGCTGTTATACCAGTGTTTTTTAATGAGTTTCTAAATGAGTACGGGCAAGATTTTGTTTGGCTATTATGTGAAGAGACTCTTTCTTCTGATCCTTTCAAACTACGAATGCTCGCAAAAGAGTTGGCCATGAAAGGTTATATCGTTCCTGAAGGAAAAACAGAGGCTGAATACCTGGGCGATGATCCAGGTGAAGATGACCATGTGCCTGTAGAGTTACCAGAAAAAGCATACGTGCTTTATTGCACTTACGATCAGTTTGCATTTTTTGAAGCAGATGGGACAGCAGAGGATCCGAGAGTGCTACATTTTTGGTACGAGCAAGATAGCTTTCGTGAGTTGTATAGTGTAAAGACACTTAGTGAATTAATACTCTTATCTATGGAGAAGAATTACACTCTTCGGAGCGAGATTAAGCTGTAAATCAACCGCCACGAGTAGAACAGACCTAATAGTTGGGTGGCACTGCTGGACAAGCCAGCAGTGCCACCCAGTTGAGTACAATCTTCAACATATCCAGATAGCTCTACAGTGTTCAACTTCTTCACCAATAAACATCACCACAGACTCGCTCTGTTCACAATCGCCCTCTGCCTGCTCATTTCAGGGTGCCAGAAAAAAACACCCGAAGCGAGTCCGTCCAACAACACCAACCAACCCTACCCCCGCACCGTCACTGATGAACTCAAACGATCGGTCACCATAAAAGCTCCACCGCAGCGGATTATCTCCTTGTCCCCTTCCAACACCGAATTCCTGTTCGCTCTGGGGTTAGGAGACCGGGTCGTGGGGGTGACGCATTTGTGTGATTATCCGGAGGGGGCGTTGGAGAAGGAGAAGGTGGGGGATTTCAGTGCGAATACGATTAGTATGGAGCGGATTGTGTCGCTGAAACCGGACCTGGTGGTTTCGGGGGCTGGGTTTCATCAGGAGTTGATTGCCAACCTGGAAAAAGTCGAAGTCACGGTCCTGGCGGTGGAGCCGAAACAGTTCGAACAGATTTACGCCCGGATCAAACTGCTGGGTCACGTCTGTGATGTGGAGGAACGGGCGGAAGAATTGGTCAACGAGTTGCAAAGTCGGGTCGAGTTAATTCGCAAGAAGTCGACCGAAATCAAACCGGATCCTCCCCTCAAAGTCTTTTATCAAATCTGGAACGATCCTCTCTCGTCGACGGGCGATGCGTCGTTCATCGGGGAAATGTTACAGACAGTGCAGGTGCAGAACGTATTTTCCGATCTGAACACCGGGTACTCCCCCATCAATGAGGAGGCGTTGATTACGAAGAACCCGGATTTATTCCTCGTTCCGATGTATCATGGTGGGGAAAAAGACCGGGAACAGATTCTTTCTAACCCAAACTGGCAGAATATTGAGGCGATCAAGAACAACCGGGTCGTCTTTCTGCCGGACGACGAAGTCTCACGACATGGCCCTCGATTCGTCGAGGGACTCGAAGCCATCTTCCATGCCTGTTATCCTGAAGCGAAGCTGGAATAACCCAGCCGTTATTCCGATTCCCGGTTTTCTTGTTCTTCATTCCTGACAGGCCGTTTCCCATGCCCTCCGGTCAATCCTCATTTCCCCGTTGGGGCCAGTTCCTGCTCCTGTTCTGCGGAGTCGGTCTCCTGGCGCTGATCAGCCTGGGAGTGGGGGATGTTTACATCTCTCCCGCCGAGGTATTGGCGGCACTGACTGGTGGAGAACAGGTCGATGATTCAACGAAGACGATTATCATCAATCTCCGCATGCCTCGAATTCTGCTGGCCTTGATAGTCGGAGCCGGCTTGGGAACAGCGGGAGCGGGTTATCAGGGAATGTTCCGCAATCCACTCGCCGATCCCTTCGTCATCGGCGCATCGAGTGGCGCCGCCTTTGGAGCGGCGATTGCCATCGTACTGATGTGGGGAGAAACACCGTTCGGTTGGGGGGCGGTTCCGGTCTCCGCGATGGCGGGAGCACTCCTCGCTGTGGGGCTTGTGTATGGCATTGCGTCGGTGGGCGGACGGGTACCAACCGTTTCCTTATTACTTGCCGGAATTGCGGTCAGCAGTATTTTCAGTTCAATGGTCGCCTTGATGATGTACCTCAACGAAGAACAACTCGCCCGCATTACTGGCTGGTTAATGGGCTCTTTCGCCCGAGCCAACTGGGACATCTTCTGGCCCGCGGCGGCCATCATCGTTTGCTGTATGTTAACGTTATGGTACTTCTCCCGCGGTTTGGATGTACTGACCTTCGGCGAAGAGAGCGCGGCCGCATTGGGATTTCAAATGAATCAGATCCGGTTCATCGTGATTATGCTGGCGACATTGATGACCGCGACCTCCGTGGCGGCGGGGGGAATCATCGGATTCATCGGTCTGCTCGCTCCACATGGAGCCCGCATGCTCTTCGGCGCCCGACATGCCCGAGTGATCCCAGGAAGCGCGTTCATAGGTGGCGCCTTATTGCTCTTGGCAGATGATGTTTCTCGCTCCATCATGGATAGCCGTGAATTGCCTGTCGGTGTGATTTGCGCCTTGATGGGGAGCCCCTTCTTCTTGTATCTCCTCAAAACCCGGCAGTATTCACTCGATGCGGAAGCAGGGGGGTAAGGCCATGTTAAAAGCGGACCAATTAACTTGTGCGTACGGCGAAGATCCGATTCTCGATCGGCTCTCGGTTCAATTGAATCCGGGGGAAGTCCTCGTGCTGATCGGCCCGAATGGAGCAGGTAAGACAACCCTGATGCGCGCCCTGTCCCGATTGTTGAAACCGACGTCTGGAAAAGTGCTACTGGGAGAAGAGGATATCTGGAAGCAAAAGCCACGAGAAGTTGCCCAGCAATTGGCACTCGCCGTGCAACAGGAACACCGAGACTGGGCACTGACAGTGGAGGAAGCTGTATCCCTCGGTCGGTCTCCGTATAAAGGATGGACCGGCCGCATGGTGACGGACGATCATGATATCGTCGAATCCTCAATGCAACAGATGGGCATCTCCTTACTACGCGATCGAGAGATCACCTCCCTTTCCGGTGGTGAATGGCGGCGAATGATTCTCGCCCGGGCACTTGCTCAACAACCGGAGATCCTGCTCCTGGATGAACCGACGTCTGGACTGGATTTGAAATACCAGTTCGAAATTCTGACATTGGTGCGCGATCTGGCTCACACCCAGCAATTAACGGTCGCGCTCACCTTGCACGACCTCAATCAAGCCGCCCTTTATGGAGACCGTATCGCGCTTATTTCCCATCGGGAAATCGTCGCCATCGGGAAACCGGAGGAAGTCCTCACGCCGGAGATCATCGGGGAAGCGTACGAAGTCGAAGTACACGTTCTCCGTCACCCCGAATTTCAGACGCCGCTGATTGTTCCCATCGGCAAGCGAGCGTCTACGTCATAAGCTTAGCGAAGTTGCCCTGCCTCGGGAGAAGTGGTTAACCGGGTCGGTTTAGCGAACGACTCACCAATTTGCTGGTAGACTTCCACCGCCTGATTGCTTATCTGCCGCAGGGAGGATTCGGCTTTCTCCATTGGGAATGCATAACTCATCATCGTGCGGACAGAAGGATCAACATGTTCCCGATTGATTCGGGAAATCCATTGATCCAGCATCTGCAGGTATCCGTTCTGTCGGGCGGTGACAGGAGACTTCAAACGGATAAAGTAGATCGCCCGGTCTCCCTGATGCAGCACGTAATGATCTGCCACTTCGTTCTTCGGTGCCTGGAACACATTGAGTTCTTCGTCAGTGATGACGACTTCCGTGACCAATCCCAGGTTATCCACAACCCGATAATGGCCAGGAGTAATATCGTCCGGGAACGCTTTCTGAATTTCCCGCTCGGCGACCTGTTCGATTTGACGTTCTCTGGTCAACTCTGGTTTCTGGACTTGATACGAAGAAAACAGGAACGGGCTTTCTACCGGTCGCTCGGCCAAGGCGGGAGCCCGATGTTGCCTACCGGACATATTCCGCAGAAACTGCCAGCCATCCATTCCGACAACATGACGATCCCACCAACGCTGCAGATCGATCCCGGTCGCTGCAGTAAAATCGGCGCACGCTTCACTCAAGGAAGGCTCTTCCGGCTCCAGTTGCTCAAGCCAATTTTCGAAGAACTCATCTTGGACTCCCAGATCCATCACTGCTTCGGCGATTCGTATACCATCATCGGTATTCGACGCAATCCAGGAATCCGGAGCTTGGTCTCGATCACCATACTCTTCCAGATAGGTCAACAGATCGAATTGACCTCCATCGGCAACATAATGATGAATCGTGCCGGCGAACCGAAGACAGAACAAAGGGGTCAGCGCGACCAGAACAAAAATAGCATTGCGAACATTCATAATGACCTGAACTCCGTCATCGGGTCCTGATGTAGCGAATAACTGACCGAACTGGCCAGAGGGTCAAAAAAACTCCATCTCCGGTTGGAAATCGAATGGGGTGCCTTTCACTTGTCGGACTTTGCCGATCAGCAAATAGAGGAGAGATAGGTCTTTTTCGGAAAGCTGTATTCCTTGCCGCAAAATGAAAAGATTCTTTCAATTGGTCCGATTATGCGACTCTCCCCCCGGCAGGGATTTGACTCAATTAAATCCCTTTTTGTGGACCAAAGAACAAAGTGGTCAACACATTACGGAAATTGACTCTGGTGGTTGAATCTGGAAATTGAGTTTGAGAAATCCTGTCCATGGATCAGGTTCCCCCAGTTCTGCCTTCCCCCGAGATGCGTTACACTGGTCAACAATCCCGGGCCAAGTTACTTTTGCCACGCGATCCGCTCTCTACTCAAGTTTCATCCTCTAAATGACCTCTCATGACGACTGCTGACCTCTACGAAGTTCAACCTGTTCAATATTCCCTAACTGGTGAAATCCAGCCTCCTGGTTCCAAAAGCATCACCAACCGGGCCTTCATCATCGCTGCGCTGGCCGAGGGAACCTCCCATCTGACAGGGGTACTCCATTCACGCGATACCGAAGTGATGGTCGAGAGCCTGCGGAAACTGGGGATAGAAGTCGAACAGAATCTGAAAGCCTGTACCGCGACGATCACCGGTTGCGGCGGCAACCCTGAACTCAAGCCAGCCTCTGGCCAGGAACAGGTCGAACTCTATCTGGAAAATAGCGGAACCAGCATTCGGTTTCTGACGGCGCTGGTCGCCTTAGGCCAAGGGGCATGCCGCCTGGATGGAATCGAGCGGATGCGAGAACGACCCATTGAAGATCTGCTCGATGCCTTGCGACAATTGGGGGTAGATTCCCAAAGCGAACTCGGCACGGGTTGTCCCCCCGTCCTCGTTAAGGCGAAAGGAATTCAGGGAGGCCGAGTCGAAATCGCGGGCAACTTATCCAGTCAATACCTCAGCGCGCTATTAATGGCGGCTCCTGCGGCAAAGGCAGCCGTAGATGTGGCCATTAAGGGAGAACTCGTTTCGATCCCCTATGTCGAAATGACCTTAAAAGTCATGGAGTCATTCGGTGTCCCCTGTGAACAAAGTGGAACAGAACACTTCCATATTTCACCTCACACCTACCAAGCCAAAAATTACCACATCGAACCCGATGCCTCTGCGGCCAGTTATTTCTTCGCCGCCGCCGCCATAACGGGTGGAGAAATCACGATCCCCGGATTATCCAGAAATTCGCTTCAAGGGGATGTTCTCTTTGCCGAAGCCCTCGAACAGATGGGTTGTCAGGTTAACTGGAATGAAAACAGCATCACAGTCAAAGGGGGACCTCTCCGTGGGATCGACATCGATATGAATGCGATCAGTGATACCGCACAAACCCTCTCTGCTGTCGCTTTATTTGCTGAGGGACCAACCCGTATCCGGAATGTCGAACATATGCGGCATAAAGAAACAGACCGGGTCGAGGCCATCGCCAATGAAATGCGCCGGATGGAAATTCAGGTCGATGTTTACCCCGACGGCCTGACGATCTATCCAGGCAAACCGCAACCAGCCGTGATAGAGACCTATGATGACCATCGAATGGCCATGAGTTTCGCCCTTGTCGGTTTGCGTCATCCTGGAATCAAAATTGCCGATCCAGGTTGTACGTCAAAAACATACCCACATTTCTTTTCCGATCTGGAAAAGCTATGTGCCCAATCGCAATAACGACCTGAAATCATCAGTTCGCACAAATACAATTTCCACAGCACCTTACCCTAGACAGTTTTCTATCTTTATGAAACCTCGCCCAGAACCTTTCGAATCCTCCCGGAAACCACGTCGTCCATTCCCAAAACCAAAACCGCGAAAGAAACAGACTCTCCCAACAGAATCGGGACCGATCCCCAAAACGTCTCGGCAGCTTGCATTTTATCTGCTTCGGGAAGGCGACCTGCTTCAGGAACGTGATGGAGGACGACGCCCGGAGCAATATGCCACCGAACGACTGGAAGCGGCTTTCGAGATGTTTTCTCTCTCGCCCGAGGAACGCCGCCTCACACAGGAATTGCTGAACGGAACGATTCGTCGCAAGGGAACTCTTGATTTTTTACTGGAGGCCTGTTGCCAGCGACCGTTAATAGAGATTGAACTGGAACTCGTTTGGTTGATGCGACTCGGGGTGTACCAACTTCTCTATCTCGATTCGATTCCGGACCACGCCGCGCTGAACGAAACCGTTGATGTCGCCCGCTGGTACGGAAAAACCCGATGGTGCAAATTTCTGAACGGAAATCTGCGATCTGTTCACCGGTTGTTAACTGAGGATCGCGCACCATCTCCACAGGCTGATACCTTTCTCACCCGTAACGGAGAATACCGGCGTATCACGAAACCTCTTTTCTCGGATCCGGAAGAAGCCCCTCATTCGTATCTTTCCGAGACGCGCAGTTTTCCATTCTGGTTAATCGAACGCTGGTCTACGAAATATGCATTGGCAGAATTAGAACAACTGTGCGACTGGTTTAATGAACCAGCACCACTCTATCTGCGGGTAAATTCACTGAAAACAACTCGCGATGAGTTACTAACTCTGTTTGAACAAAACAATATCATCGCAGAAGTGGGTGAGGCGAAATTCAGTATTCGATTAGGAAAATCCTACCCGGTTAAAACTCTCCCCGGTTACCACGATGGTTTATTCTCTGTACAGGACGAAACCCCACAGCGTGTTTGCGCGTTACTGGATGTGCAACCGGGCGAGATCGTTTGGGATATGTGTGCCGCTCCGGGAACAAAGTCGAGTTGCCTGGCTGAAGCGATGCAAAATCAAGGGAAACTGCTGGCAACCGACACCAATGTGATTCGCTTGAAACGGGTTCGCGAAAATGCCCAGCGATTGGGACTGAGCATTATCAAGTCCGAAGTACTTCCGGAGGAGCCACCTTATTCAATCAAGGAGAAATTCGACGCGATTCTGATCGATGCCCCCTGCTCGAATACAGGCGTGCTCGGAAAACGTTCCGAAGCTCGTTGGCGATTGCGTCCAAACGACATCACCGAACTCGCCAAATTACAACGAACCCTACTGGAATCAGCACTGACTTATTTGAAACCAGGCGGGCGAATTGTCTATTCGACATGCAGTATTGAGCCGGAAGAAAACGAACAGCAAGTCCACTCGTTTCTGGAATCACACCCTCAGTTCCAGCTTCAACAGGAAGAACATTTTTCTCCTGGAAAACCGTCCGATGGTGGTTATGCTGCCTTACTAAGATACGAAGGCTAAAATTTCTCAACGGCGGATCACAGGCGGCTGTTCAGCCGCTTGGCGCGGACGCCAACCCGGGGTAGATTGTTCCCCCGGAAGAACGGCCGGTGCCTGTCTCACAGAGGGTAATGGCATTTGCTGTTGAAAACGATACCTCAACCGCATCTGTTCCTGTTGATTCAGCGCGTGCATCGTGGGTTGATAATTTGGATCGTAAACCGCATGGTTCACTCTCTGCAATCCATACGACTGCTGTGGAGAGAGCACAATTTCCGCGGGCACTTTCCGGAAGGAGTTCACCATGCGATCGGTACTATTTTCCATACCATTCAAGAGGTTTTCATCGAGCACCTGCACGACGATCCGCTGTCCAAATCGATAGATTTCCCATACACCATCTTGCGTGCCATCAATCCCCGTATGCAACAACTGAGTGCCAGGCAATTGTTGCCGGCCAAAAGGGGAAGCCAGCAGATGATCCAGATCGAGCCCCCGATTCTGAACCCAGTCCACCGCCCGGTTAATGCGTTGCATGTTCCCGAGAGAAGTCAGGCTGTAATCGCCGATTGACGTCATTGGTAAATCGATCGCATGCACCCCGTCGGAAATCCACTCGTTACTATTGCTGCGCACATTCTGATCGAACGTTTCTACAGAATTCAGCACCTGCACTTTCTGGCTCGAAAGTGGCGAAATGATATCATCAAACAGCTTGAGGACATTCCATTCAGAAATCGCAATTACGTTGTAGGCGATGTTATTCAAATCAAATCGACTGCTCGGCTTGTTAATCGAAACTGGCAAATAGGGATACGGTTTTTTCTCGACGTAGTTCAAACCATTCCAGGCATTCAAATTGAGTTGTTCCCAATACAGAGGTTCTCGACGAACAACAGGGACGTATTGTCGACCTTGAGCCGCTGTCGTCACCATGGGTTTATTGTCACTCGCGCTTTTATAGATCTGCCGAAGAGGAATCCCATCAAAATCGTGAGGATCGGTTTCCATCCCAATCATATCGAGAATAGTCGGCGTCAGATCGGCCAATCGGCTGGGCTCTTCAATCCGTGCTCCCTCCCGGATATTGGGACCGGAAACGAAAAACGACGCTCGAGTCGAATCGGCAAAGGGATAACCATGCATCGTTCCCGTGGAACCCTCTTGTCCGAAATACCAACCTCGGCGCGCCGTGACGACGAGATCGGGAGCGTATTCCGGTTCCCGGTATTCCAGGTTTTCCTGCCAGAGCATATGCCGAGTTAACGTGACGACCGCATCTGGATAAGTCGTCTCAGCGGTATAACGTAACCAATCCCGTTCGGACTGATACTGATGGAGAATTTGCGGTGACAGAACTTGGCAGAGCCCAAGTGGATCGACAACGGGTGCGGGAACTTGTCGGAAGCGGACAAACCCTTCCGAAGTCGGTTGAACATCGGTCACCACCTGATAGCGATAAGCCCAGGTTCCACCAGCCACTTTCTTACGATGAATGACTGCCTGGCCTCGATCAGCAGTGCTGATCAAAATCGAACTCTCATCCAACCGCATCAGCACCAAATCGATCGGCTGAACCTGCCGGCCATGCTCGTCGCTGGTTTGAGCGGTAAGAATAGCGTTTATCAGATTAACCGGTTGTTGACCATCACGGATGGGATAAGCCAGCATCGACGCAGGTTTGAATTCCCCCATCCATTGCCCGCTGTGAAACTGATTCCGTGGCAAATAGATCCGGGCAGCCCCATCACTGTCGCCATCAATAAAAACGAAATCACTTGTACCATCTTCAGGATGGCGATTCCAGAAACGATGTTGCCGGACCGATATTCCCAAGCCCCCTCCCACCCAGGCACCATTTCCAGCGACCTGACGAGGTTGATGAAAGAGCTCGTTTGCAATATCGAAATGTTTTAAGTGAGTATCCTGCCCACCATGATGTCCATGATCACTCACCAGAATGAAATAAGTCGAATCGAACTTGCCTTGTTTGACGAGTTCTTTAACGATGTTCCCGATATGCACATCGGCTTCGGCAATGGTACGGCGAGTAACACCAAACTGCCCCCGAGATCGTTTATGGGAAATAGAATCGGTTTCTGGTAACCAGACGACCGTAACAGGCCGATCACGGTGCATCAGATTGCGGAGCGTATAATGAGTGTTCGCATCATCAACATATTTGTAGCTTTCATGTGAGCTGAGCATCGGCATCTCGCGCACGATGCTCCTGGTCCACAATAATGGGGGGACCTCGGTCATCATCGGCAAAATCCCCGTCGCCCAATCCGATCCACCTGCGCGCAGGTGACCAAAAAGTGGCTGTACGCCGGTCGTCGTTCGCCCCTTGAAACTGGCCCCCGCCTCTTCCCCCTGTAAAGCGCCTATCGAAGCGGTTTGAGCTTTGTGCAAAGCCCCATCCAATCCCTGCGGATCCAGCAAACGAGCTGAACGATTGGGACCAAGCGGTTCCAGATACGATTCGGAAATCAATTTACGCCGACTGAACCGGACTTGTCCTTTCAAACCATGTCGGTCAGAAAAACAACCCGTCCACATCGTGCCGTTTGAAGTAATCGTATCCGAAGGGAAGGCGGTACAATTGCGACTGAGCCAGGTTCCCCCGCTCACAAACAACCGATCAATATTCGGCAGATGTCCCATCGCCACCATCTCCCGTACGACATCGGGACGTAACCCATCAATGTAAAACACCATTACCTGACAATCGGGAACAGGTCGACCGGGGGGCGCCGCTGCGGTCACAATCATTTCCTGTTTGAAGGGCTCTAGATATCGGCTCCGGGTCACGTTCACCGTGAATCGTCCGGCATTGTCAGTGCAATCAAAGTCATTGATCCCTAAGTACAACGGACCTGATCTTGGCGCATAAAACGATTTCTGCGGACCCACATAGAAAGGAGCGCCGTTTCCAATCCGCCCAATCAATGCATACGGAGGGGTCGGGCCGCGACTGGCGGAGGGAAGCGGGAATGAATTATCGATTACCTTTTCAGAGTAATGATAAGTTCCCTCTGGACCACACTGGGTCGGAAGTTTTTCGTCGAAGTATTTTCGTTCGTAGAATTCAATCTCGCCACTGGAATGAAGTGTAACCACTTCTCCCTGCTGAACATGAATACCAGTCTGAGTCCAATTCCGGTTGGCTGGAATTTGAAGAGCGACCCGGTTCGAGGTCGTTGCGGGATAGGCATTTCCGGAACCAGGTTGCAAATAGAGATTGGGAACTTGACGTGGAAGTTCCTGGGCCTGCCCCAAAGTGTAGGCCAGTAGAATAAAGCCGAAACTGAGCAATATGCCCTGTAGAGACCTAATCGCTTCCAGATGGAAACGCCCAGGACCAGAATCTGCTTCAAGTAGTGGGTTCAATTTCATGCCAGCGCAACACGTTGATCAAAGTGATGATTACAATGCGTATTGCTGTCAGAATCGTCACATTCGCTGAAAACGCGTGAACCAATCCAACCCTCATTGCAGAGGATGCACTGAGCCCTGATTGTTGTACCAGATGTACCTGCTGTATCGATTAGTTAAACTTTAACGGTTATATCGATTCTAGGTTGCCAGCAGATCAAAGCCGCCCCTTAATACTTCTTCTGACAGTTTGAGCAGAAGAATGTCGAACGTTGTGCCTGCACAATTCGTTCGATTTTCTGACATCGGCACCGGGTACATAGCGCGCCTTCTTTCTGGTAAACCCGATGTTCGTTCTGATAACTCCCATCCTGGTTCAGTACATTTCGATAAGTCCCATCCCCGAGAGTCGAACCTTCATACAAAATGGCTGTTTCGAGTACTTCCCGAATCGCTAAGTGAAGTCGTTTTATTAAACGACGAGGGATTCGATTGGCGGGCGTTTCTGGATGAACCTGGCAGAGAAACAGAATTTCACTCGCATACAGGTTACCGATTCCGGCAACCAGTTTCTGATCCAGGAGCGCCACTTTGATCGGTCGAGCCGTTCGTTGCAGTTTCTCGTAAAGTTCTTCTTTCGAAATGGCTAAAGCATCTGGTCCCAATCGACCAGACTTGAGAAAGGCATCGAATTCCTGTTGAGAATATAAAGTCACCGTTCCCAACCCGCGGCGGTCCCAATAAGAAACGTTGGGACGCGACTCATCTTCTTCTTCGTCAGTGAATTCGAATTCAAACCGCAAATGTTCCCGTGACGGAGGATCGTCAACCAGCAACAGGCCTGTCATTCGAGGTTCAATCACCAGATATTGGTACAGAGCTTCTGCTTCTGAACCGGGAGCAATAAATTGGATGACAATCCGTTTCGCCGTCCTGGTGATCTCTCGAACTATACGCCCTTTCAGAGTACGGGCGATCTGGGGGAAATCAGGGGTAAATGAGAGGGGTTTGCGTCGACACGGATATCGGCGCAAACGTTTCAGCAGGCGACCTTCCATATACGGACGCACCCCTCGAACCATCGTTTCCACCTCAGGAAGTTCCGGCAACGGGATATCCTTTCAGTAAATAAGCGTTTTCAGCCTGTTTTTGAGATTAGTCCGTTGAATTTTTACCAGTATTACGTAATCGCTATCGTCAGTTCGATTCCCGGCTGCGTGCCAGCATACTTTTCCCAGCTTCTCGAAGGAAGGATAAGGAATTTTCAGCGTTTTTACTCGTTCTCTGGCTTGAGGCTCTGGCGTCAAATTGAAGAGAATGAGAAAACTGGAAAACCGCTTGACGCAGCCATTCATTGAGGTGATGCTAGTATTGGAAGGAAACGGTCTGCGCCACATGACTTATATCAGTTTCTTCTCTTCAACGGGATGAAGCTGATTCTGATAAGGAAGACCCCGCTCCTCTGCGAACAGGGTCGTGCCGATTGCGTCACTGAACAGGTTCTGTTCCGAGCGCGAAACGAAATTTGATCAATCACACACCAGGCCTTCCCTGTTGTTGAAACACCCATAACGCTGAACTTCTTGAACCAGCTTCTCTAACTTAACTGGCTGGTTTTGGAATCACCTCAAACACCAAAGGATCTTTACTATGCTGGTAAATTCAATCCGCCGAATTGACCAGAATTCCACCTCTCGCCGCGGTCAGGCAGCAGGAATCTGGATCATGGGATTTGCTTTTTTTGCGAGCCTGATGATCGTAGTCACCCTGTTGCTTCCTTCTTCCGCAGAATCGGGCCCTGCTACTGCAGCCGCTGAGGAAGTTGTTACTCCCCTGCAACCGGTGAATTCTGCTCCCGTCGTTTCGGAGCCGGTGTCTGAATCGGTTATTTCTACGGAACCGGCAACCCCGGCAGTTTCACTTCAAAGCCAAATTGATGCCCACCTGGCTGTCGGAGAATTTGCTCCCGCGTTGAAACTGGCTGAACAAGCCGACTCTCCTGCTGAAAAAACAAAACTCATGACCCAAGTCGCCATGACTCAGGCCAAAATGGGAGAACGTAAAGCAGCCCTCAATTCGGTAAGCCGAATTCCCGTTCCGGAATCACGTGAAAAAGTGACCGAATCAGTCGTGCGGGAATCTCGCCAGCAGAATCAAGCAGCGGGAGGAGCTCAAGCCGACTTCAGCAGTTTAATCAATCTGATCCAAACCTCCGTGGGAGAATGGGAAGAAACCGGTGAAGGGGGAGGAAGTATCCAGCCATTTGACAGTCAAGCCGGGGGTATCTCGGTTGACCCCAATGGACTGCTCGCTCATGTCACTGTGCAAGAAAAAGAAGGTCGCCTTAAAGAACTTGGTTTCCAGGCTCGTAAAGCGGACCTGAACGACGATATGGCCCAGGGAAGCCAGTTTCGAATGGTTTCACTGACCCGTCTCGAACGAGAAGTTGCTAACCGACTTGCCGCCGGTCAAACCGTCCCTGAATCAATGAAACGACTCGCCGGTCTACATTCCATTCAATACTTGTTTGTCTACCCTGAAGAAGGGGAAGTCATTCTTGCAGGCCCGGCTGAGAGCTGGGAATACAACTCACAAAACCAGGCCATCGGTAGTTCTTCTGGCGAACCAACCCTGCATCTGGATGACCTGGTAACGGTCCTGCGAACTTTCTCGGACAATGGTCCCCAAAAATTCCGCTGTCTGATCGCTCCTCGTCAGGAAGGTTTGAAACAACTCAAAGCTTATGTCGATGCCACTTCCGGTTCTCCCCTGAAACCAGGAACTGTTGGCCGCTGGGTCAAAAACCTGGAACGGGAATTGGGCCGGCAGGACACCATCTTCGAAGGAATTCCAGCCGATTCCCGCGTCGCTCGCGTTATCATTGAAGCCGACTATCGGCTCAAGCTGATCGGAGTTGGCAAACTGACCGGTGTCACCGGCATGGCCAGCTACTTCGATCTGATGAACGATAGTGATGCCCGAAACGCCAGCAGCCTCACTGCTCTCCGTTGGTGGTTAACCCCCAAAGTGGATGCGATCCGTCACTCGGACGATCATACTGTCCACGAATTGGTGGCCTCTTCTGTCCTCTGTCTGTCAGAAAACGAACTCGTCAACCAGAATGGCGAACGCATTCATACCTGGCAGTCTTCTGCGTCGAACGAAGAATTCGCCCGACGATTCACGGACAACTACAAACATCTTGCTGACCAGCAACTGGTTTTTGCTGATTTGCAAAACATCTTCGATCTCTCACTCGTAGCCAGCATCCTGAACCAGAAGAAACTGGATGATGCCGCAGGCTGGGATTATGGTGTCTTCGCAGCCAATGGCGCTTACGACCCTGCGACCTACAATGTGCCTCGGGAAATCGATTCCGTGGGTGATCACCGGGTCTTCAAAAACCGGGAAATCGCAGTGCAAGTCGCCGGTGGGGTGACAATCAATCCCGCAGAATTGGTTCTGAACCGGGAAATCACCAAAGAATCTCCAGAACTGCGTCAAGTGACTCAAAGCCAGCGTCATCAACTACCACAAAATCGCTGGTGGTGGGATGCTTCCGCGAAATAAAGTAGACTGATCCGATTAAATGGAAGACGAGGTGGGAATTTCTCACCTCGTCTTTTTCTTGGTAAACTGCCGGCAGAAAATCGGAACCGGACCGTGTATCATGTGGTCCTCACCTAATGGAAGAACTCTTCCGCAGACGTGCTGACTGGTTGACGCTGGCCTCTCTCCAGATTACAACAGCAGCAATATCACTACCTTAAATGGCTCTCTGTACGCGCATTGAGGGTGGATTCGGTGACTGGCATTCACCGAAACAACCTGCATAGCAGGGTTTAGAATGATCCGAAATCGGTTCGGACATGACCAATTTTTTACAAACTATTTCTCAACTGGACCGGAAGCGGGCGGATTTTTCGCTCTCTGGAAGACCGTAATGGCGCAACTGTCACAGAAAGATCTTGAAGAACGTAATCAGCAACTGGAGGAACGAACCCCCCAGGAACTGATTCAATGGGCCAAAGATGTCTTTGGTAGTCGGCTGGCAGCCATCTCCGCCATGCAGTCGGCGGGATCCATCGTCTGTTGCATGCTCGGACAGTTGAAACTGAATATCCCGGTCCTCTTCGTCGATACAGGTGTTCTCTTTCAGGAAACCCTCGAAACGCGCGACCGAATCCGAGATGAATACGGCCTCGAGATCATCACGCTCACTGCTAAACAGACGATGGCGGAACAGATTGCAGAGCGAGGCGTGCTCTACCTGACACCGGAAGGACAGGAAATCTGCTGTGATCTCCGTAAGACCAAGCCATTACATGACGCCGCTGATCAGTACGATGGCATCATCAGCAGCTTGCGGCGCGGGGACGGTGGAAAACGGGCGAAAACCCCGATTCTGTCGATCGATCCGAAGATGAACTGCGTCCGGATCAACCCCCTGGCCAACTTCACCAATGAACAAATGCAAGAGTTCATGGAAACGAACCACGTCATCACCAACCCGCTCCACGAACAAGGTTATCCCACCATTGGCTGCAATCGCTGCACGACCCCCGTCCTCCCGGATGAACCGAAACGAGCAGGACGCTGGCGACACCTTGGGCCCTGGTCCATGTACTGCGGCATTAACGCGACCGATGTCGAAGGCGGAACCGAGGGGGGGATCAACCTTTCTCTCGACCTGATCGACCGGATCCTGGGCCGCGAAACCGATTACGTGATTTAGAGCTTGGCCAAGATATAAGTGTGTCGGCGTTTGTAAGCGATAAGTCCTTGGGAATAGGTTTTGCGCCGCCAAAAGCCACTACTGTAAAATGGGATACGTCATCGAGTTTTTTTTCGCACTCGATCCGCTGATTTTCCGGCCCGGATTTCCCAC
>JAGQQC010000489.1 GCA_020426395.1 Planctomycetaceae bacterium | reverse complement strand
TAAATTTCCAGATACTCTATTTTTTTTTTTTTTTAAAGAGTTTCAAGAAACCTGGATTGAACAGGATGAAAAAAGTTAAAAAACACACTGAAAACTGTTGAAGTTTATGTACGTAGACAAAGTTGTGTAGGTCAGGCACTGCCTGACTCTATCTTCGAGAGTGACGGACATCTCGTACAACCTAGGCAACGTCGCCCTTTATGGCGCAACTTTGAAGTCGTCCGACTTTGTTATTTTAGACCGGACTTCCGGGCGTAAGCCGTGTTATTAATCGGTCCCGATGATAAGTCAGGCAGTGCCTGACCTACGGAAGAGGCCCAACAGTTCCCGTGTTACTTCACCCGGTTTCTCCGCTCCACAAATCGCCCCGCTGACCGCTGCCCGGGCTGCTCCTGCATCGAGGACCTGTTTCAGATTCTTTGCGTTAATCCCCCCGATCGGAAACCAGGGGAGGGTGATCTCCGTAGCGACCTGTTTGATGTAATCGAGACCGGCGTACGCTTCGAATTCTTTTGTCGTTGAAGTAAACGTCGGGCCGACGCCAATGTAATCGGCCCCCGCGCGGACCGCTTCGCGGGCCTGGTCGATGTTGTGCGTTGAGAGTCCAATCAGTTTGCGGGAACCGAGCATCTTGCGGGCAGCTTCTATCGGGAAGTCGTCCTGACCGAGATGGACACCATCCGCATCGACGGCGAGTGCAATGTCAGGGCGATCATTAATAATGAGAAGAGCTCCCGCTTCGTGAGTCCATTCGCGAACCCGTCGAGCGTGGTCGATGAGATCATGCGTTGGCATTTCCTTTTCCCGGATCTGTACTATTTTGAGCCCCGAATCGAGGGCCTCACGAACTGCCGGTCCAGAACCATGATGACAGAGCGATTCGGTCAACAAGAGATACAAGGAGGCCTCTTTCAATACATCACGGGAGTGAAGCAGGTTCAACACGATCTTTTCCAGTTGATAAACCTCGTAGCGGATTTTCTCAAACAGCAGGGCGGCTTCCCGCGCGACGACTTTACTCCATTCTTCGAGTGTTCTTAACGATTCTTCCAGCCGCTTGAAATTCGCGATCAACACACTTTCCCCCGATTCCCGAATCTGCTCGGACGGAGTCGAGATCGTGGTTCCCACATCACCCCGCGTATTGCGACTGGCGAGCAATTCCCGCTGGTCGAACTGATTACAAGCGGCCGCGAATCGATGTCGCAGCTCTTTCAGCTCGCGAGATAAAAAAGTGTCGTCGAGCGTAAAGCGGGTATAATCTTCAATCACCCGCAAACCCTCCCGGGCCCGGTTGGCGGCAGCATCGAGGATCCGATACGTACTGCTGAATGCGGATGAAGTGGTGTCGGCGACATGCAGTTGGACATCGACCTCCAGCGGATGCGTTTCGAAACCAGACTGAGTGTCGAGTACAGACTCCAAACTATTCGCTGTCAATTGATGTGAGTCGAACACCTTCAAGACTGGTCCTGGATGATGAACCAGTCCCCACAAGAGATGCTCCGTTCCAATTTCGGCATGTCGCCCCAACAGGGCGGCTCTTTGCTGGGCAACCAGGAGGGCGGAGCGAAATTCCTCGGTTTGTTCGACTTGTTGACCTGTTTCCGGCGGTTGACTCGACACTTTTGCGACCAGATCGGCAGCCGCTTCTTCGGTTGCGTACTCCTGAAATTTCTCAGGGAGGTCCTGAATGTCGATTTCATACTGACTGAGAAGTTCTGTCGCCCGCGATTCATCCAGAATCAACGCCGCCAGCAGATGCTCAGTCGTCAGTTTTGGCTCCTGCAGATGATTCTGAAGGTACTGGGCGAGCTGTAAGGTCCGCAGGGCCCCAGCCGTCAAAAATTGTTCGGTAAAAGGAAACGTGGGCATCTGGTGAAATTCTGTAGAAAAATAAAACAGGGGGAAGAAGGGGGGAAAACGGTCGATGTTGCCTCGTCAGCCCCGGAATACTAGAATTCTGTTGCCGCCTTGTGACCCGTCAGACTCTCATTTTGCCAGATCAGGCTGTCTGTGAACCAACTTACGGCGTTTTTGGTCAGCAGGGTAATCGATTATAATGGAGTAACCGGACAAGGCGGAAAAGTTCCCCCGGGGGTTTCCCGGAAAATCGGAGATTCAATCACCCCATTCAAGGAGAGAACGTAAACTGGAATCAGGAGCCGTATTCCGGAGCGATTCCGCTGCGCCTCGTCCTGATCACCCTGATTGACATAATCGACACAAGCCTGTCAGACTGCAAAAGGCAATTGACGCCTTCTGCAAATGGACAGTCAACCCGAAGCAGGCTCACCACGCAAACCGGCCGAGCCCAGTTTCGACCGACTTATATACACCACAATTCATCAAGACATTATTGCCGTCACTTTTGACTCAGGACGAGTCGGAAGCCAGAACGGCAAGGGAGATTCGCATGTACGAGCGATTCACAGATCGAGCCCGAAAAGTGATGCAGTTGGCAAATCAGGAGGCCCAACGCTTCAATCACGAATACATCGGGACTGAACACATCCTGCTCGGCCTGGTTAAGGAAGGTTCCGGGGTCGCAGCCAACGTGCTGAAAAACCTCGATGCGGACCTGCGCAAAATCAGGCTGGAAGTGGAAAAAATTGTCCAGTCCGGACCGGACATGGTCACCATGGGCAAACTTCCCCAAACTCCACGCGCGAAAAAAGTAATTGAGTACGCGATGGAGGAAGCCCGCAATCTGAACCACAATTATGTCGGAACCGAACACTTGCTGCTCGGCCTCCTGCGGGAACAGGAAGGGGTCGCCGCCCAGGTGCTGATGAACCTCGGCCTGAAACTGGAAGATGTTCGCGAGGAAGTTCTCAACTTGCTCGGACACGGACTCGAAGTTTCCGAAACGAGCGAACGGGGTTCCGCTCAAGGGAGTGCCTCTGGTAAAGCGGGCAAAAGCAAAACTCCTGCTCTCGACAGTTTTGGTCGCGATTTAACCGAACTTGCTCGTCAACGCAAACTCGACCCGGTCATCGGTCGTGCCCGCGAAATCGAACGTGTGATTCAAATTCTCTGTCGCCGTCAGAAAAACAATCCCGTCCTCCTCGGTGAAGCAGGTGTCGGTAAAACCGCCATCGTCGAAGGCTTCGCCCAGATGGTCATCGACGGCGCTGTTCCTGAAATTCTGCGCGACAAACGAATCGTCGTCCTCGACCTCGCCATGATGGTCGCCGGTACCAAGTACCGCGGTCAGTTCGAAGAACGGATCAAAGCGGTCATGAACGAAGTCCGTCGTG
>JAGQQC010000488.1 GCA_020426395.1 Planctomycetaceae bacterium | reverse complement strand
CCCGACTTTGAACAATCGATCGAATCAGCGATTCATAAATCTGCACAAACTCGGCCCATGCCTCGACATCCTGGCTATTATGCAGTCGGCCAATCAGGCTCAGTCGAGTTTCGGGTGATGGATTCATGGAACAATTCGCTTTCTAGAAGTAATCCTGAAACCCTCTGATGGGTCGAATTGGCCCATGATTTACAGGCTCAATAACAACCACAACCGGGTTTCAGGATGGGTTCTAAAAGAATCACGCAAGCAATTCTCGAAACCTTACACTTCAGCCACAGAAATTTTCTGCATTTCCGAAATTTTCCCTATTCGGGCATCCTTCTACCACTAAGGCAAAAGATTAATCTCATTTCCACCCTTAAACTTACTGTCTGTCACAAACTCAGGAATGCCCGCTCCCTCTATGATAAGGTACTATGGAAGCTCATGAAATTACTCCTTCATACTTCACCCTTGAAACGAAAGCGGCGATTATGAAAAACGCCATGTTGATTGGCCTGCTGCTCGTAATCTCGATTTCAGCAACGGCCGAATCAGCCGAGGTTCAAAAACCGAATATCGTCTTTGTCCTCTTCGATGATATGGGGTGGGGGCAACCACCAAGCTATGCCCCCGATTCCGCGCTGGCCACACCGAACTTTGACCGGCTCGCCTCAGAGGGAATGCGATTTACGGATGCGCACTCGGCCTCGGCAGTCTGTACGCCTACCCGGTATGGTCTTCTCACCGGTCGCTACCCGTCGCGCATCGGCCAATTTGGCGTATTACAAACCTGGTCGAAACCCATTATTCCAACGGAACGCCTCACGATTGCTTCACTACTGAAACAGCAAGGGTATCAGACGGCCTGTGTGGGCAAGTGGCACCTCGGTTTGACTTGGGAAGGCTCTAACCATAAAGGGATCCCACCTGTTGGAAAACGATACCGAGAAGGGCCGAATGATCTCGGCTTTGATTATTTCTGCGGTTTCACTCATGCAGGAGGGATCCGCACCATCTTGGAGCAGGACCGGGTCATCGCGCATATCGAGGAATCCGAGAACCAACCACTGATGCTACAAAAGGCGGTCGCCTGGTTGGAAAAACAGGATCCGAAGGAACCATTCTTTCTCTATTTCCCGATGTGCCCACCGCATTATCCAGTCGCCCCGTCTGAAGAATATCTCGGCAAAAGTGGGGGCGTGGATATCGCAGGGCGAGAACTAAAAGGTCCCCATAACCCACAACTATACCCGGACTGGCTCTATCAGGGTGATGCGATGCTGGGAAAGATAATGCAAGTACTGGAGGAACAGGGGCTGGCAGAGAACACACTGCTAATTGCCACTTCGGACAATGGTGCCGAACACCGTGCCTACGCACCTTTGCGTGACTCCAAGCGGAGCATTTACGAGGGTGGGCATCGAGTACCGTTTGTCGCCCGCTGGCCGAATCAGGTGAGGGCGGGAGCGAACTGGGATCATCCCATTTGCCTAAACGATCTCATGGCGACGGCGGCACAAATCACGGGAGTCACCTTACCCGCAACGGCCGGCGAAGACAGTGTCTCCTTTCTTCCGGCTCTCTCGGGAACAACAGATTCACCCACCCGGGAGGGAACGATTCACCAATCTATGGCCGGAGATCTGGCTCTGCGTAAAGGGCCGTGGAAACTGATCTACAAGAAGGCAGGGAATCGAGAGCTTTATAACCTGGCCTCCGATTTAGGTGAGACCAGTAATCGACTTGAATCAAACACCGAAGTCGTCGAAAATCTAGACAAACTGATGCAACGGTATATTCACGAAGGACGGAGCACACCAGGACCAATGCAAAAAAATGAATTTGAATTATCAGCGGTTCTGAAGCCGAGTCATCCAAAAATTGTCGCACATCGCGGCCTGACGAAACAGGCACCGGAAAACACCCTGACCAATTTCCAGGCCTGTCTCGAACGGGGAATGGGATTTGAGTTCGATGTACAGCAGACGAAAGATGGAGAACTTGTTTGCATTCATGACGGTGACCTGGACCGAACTACAAATGGCTCAGGCAAAGCGAACTTATTAACGTTGAAGGAACTTCGTCAATTGGATGCCGGTAGCTGGTTCGACCCCAAGTTTACTGGTGAGAAAGTCCCAACCATCGAAGAAATCTTTCAGCTATTGAGCAACTACTCCCATCCCGAAGTACTCGTTGCGGTTGACCTAAAAACTGAGGGGGTTGAAGAAACTATTGTCAAGCTGGCAGAAAAGCATGGTGTATTGGGACAACTACTCTTTATCGGCAACACGATATCGGCCCCCGAAGTTCGTGCGTCTCTCAGAAAAGGATCCCCCCAGGTTCACACCGCCGCATTAGCGAATAATGAGAGTGAATTCACCGACGCTCTTCAAGCAGCCGATGCCGATTGGGTTTATCTCCGTTTTCTGCCATCAAAAGCACAAATGGAAGCCATCCACCAAGCCGGCAAACTCGCTTTTATTGCCGGGGTTACCGTAGGTGGCCATCTTCCCGACAACTGGCACCAGGCCGCCAACGCAGGTATCGACGCAATTTTAACAGACTACCCGCAGGAATTGGAAAACTTGCTTCAAAACAAATAGTAGGCTAATCCACAAAACCAATGTCGCGAATTAAGAAATTTCTGATTCTAGTTCTGCTGACCGCGGTCGCCGTAATCTCATACGACTACTGGAAATTTCATTCCATGCGACAATCGGCTCTAGAACTAATTGTCAAATGTAATGGTCGCGCCGGATCGATTTTGGGGTGGCCACTCGGACAAGATTTTGTCGTTAGTTTTAATCAACCTCTGACCGAAAGTCAGATTGAACAACTAAGTCAGTTGAACGAGTATAAATATCGCAGTTCTTTTCTCATCTATCTGAACTACGACATTGATGATTCGGAATTAATACAAATCAGAAAGAAAACCGGCCTGAGAATAGCCCCAGGCAAAAGCAAAAATAACCCTTGAAGCCGACTCAAGCTGCCCGGGACTCTTCGGCAGTTTCTGACTCTGTGGATACCTTCGTTTCCTGTTCTTCCTCTTCATACATCAACGTCCCCCAAATCCACATCGCTCCGCCATAAGCGAGATTCAACATCAAGTAGGTAAGGAACAACTTACTGCCTGTCGGACCAAGGTAGGGGTATTCGTCACCTCCGGGATATCCAGGAACGAGTAGGGCAGCGACCGACAGGCCTGCCAATGCAATCCAAGATCGAGAGCACAGTCTGAACTCCAGTCAGACTGTGCTCTCGATCTTGGATTGCA
>JAGQQC010000487.1 GCA_020426395.1 Planctomycetaceae bacterium | reverse complement strand
CCCGACCACTATCATCCAGCCGCATAATGCCGAAACCCTTTGCCGCTTCTTCATCAACCGGCAATGCGGCAATCGTCACTTCCGCGTTGGAATCGACGTGGGTCTTCAACATCTCCCGGTAATCCATCCGGTACAATTGGTCCCCGGAAAGAATCAGAACATGTTTAATGCCAGGCTGTTCGAGATACCGTAAGTTTTTGCGAACAGCATCCGCCGTTCCCTGGTACCAGTTAGCCCCTTCCATCGTCTGTTGGGCGGCCAGAATTTCCACGAAGCCCCCATTAAATCGGTCGAATTTATAGGTGTCCCGGATATGCCGGTGCAGACTGACCGAGTTGAATTGGGTCAACAGATAGATCCGGCTGATTCCGCTATTGAGACAATTCGAAACCGGGATATCGATGAGCCGAAATTTTCCCGCCAGCGGTACTGCCGGCTTGGAACGATACTCTGTTAGCGGGAAGAGTCGGGTTCCTTTCCCCCCACCCAAAATCAGGCCTACCATCGATCGCATTACACGTGGGCTTTCATACTTTTCGTCTAAGATTTGCAAGAAATTAGAGAAGAACGGACACAAAGAAATTCTTGTGCGATCTTCTAGAAGTGCAGCCAAGCCAGCTTGGGGAACCGAATATAACCAGTTCGACAGGAAACTTCCTGTCTGAATCCGCATGACTCACTCAAAACTCATAGAAACATGGCTTTGACATCCATTTTCTCACGTTCCGCAACATAAAAAAAGGTCCTCTGATCGAGAATTTGCTGGCTTTGATTAATACAGCCTGAAATCGATTCCATTTGCTTGAAATCACTACCGATCTGCCCCCCAAGATTTAGGACACCCTTCAGAGACAGAGGCGATTTTGTTACCTTTTACGGAACTTCCCTTTCACGGTCTCAAGCAAGTCAATCAGATTTGGACCGATATATCCAGGAACATTCGGCACTAACCACCATCATGGAAAGAGATCTGTTCAGCATGTCTGACTTCACCTGCACAAAATGTGGAGCAGCGCTTCAGGAGGACGATTTCAACCTCGAATTGGGGGTGGCTCGTTGTGGTTTCTGCCGCGCCTGGACCCGCATCGGTGAACCCCAACCGCGGAATGCCGAATCGGTAGAGACCCGCCTTAAAAAGGAAACCAACAAACCTGATACGTATGAGGTTCATGAATATCAGGGGGTGCTCCATATCACCTGGAGATGGTTTTCCTGGGGTGTTCTGTTTTTGATCCCGTTTTGCCTCCTCTGGAATGGCTTTCTGGTCTTCTGGTACAGCATGGCCCTGGGAATGGATGCGGACGGTATTGAGATTCTTGCCCTCTTATTCCCGATCATTCACGTGGCCGTCGGGGTAGGACTCACTTACTTCACCATTGCTGCCATCTTTAACCGTACCACAATCATGGTGGGTGGGCACCACATGAGCATCAAACATGGGCCGATTCCCTGGAAAGGAACCGAGCTCAACGATACGGACGACATCGACCAACTGTACTGTGAAGAGAAGATGCATCGAGGCAAAAACAGCACCAGCTACACCTATGAGGTCAAAGCCAAACTCCACTCGGGAGGAGAGGTCAAACTACTCACGGGATTGCAGGAAATTCAGGAAGCCCTCTATCTGGAGCAAAAAATCGAAGAGTTCCTGGGGATCGAAGATCGCCGTGTTGCCGGAGAAGTTTCCCCATAGTCTCACGAATCAGCCCATCGGCAGTTGCTTCCCACCCACCATTCTGCACAAAATGATAAAGCGTTTGGGGAAATCGCATTAGGAGAGGATTTTTTGAAGCCCTCTAACGGTCCTGTTCGTTCCTGCTTTGGCAGGTTCAGCAGCCATTATGATCAGGTTTCAGAAACCACTCCTTTACACTCAACTCATCCTGGACGAATTCATCGCACATCTCTGCCGGCTCCCTCCCCGCTGGATGTCCATGATTTCCTGCCAGACGCCGCCGATTTATTGTGAGACGAAAGGTATTGATATGAAGTGGATGGCCACGCTCTGCTGGTGCGGATGCCTGTTGAATCTGACCTTAGCAGGAGGCTGTAGCCTGAACGGAGCCGAACCAATCGAGGGAATCGGTCCGACAGGGGAGGTCAAGGAACTGTTCACCGATTTCGCCTTCACCGAAGGCCCTGCTTCAGACGGGAAGGGAAATCTCTATTTTACAGATATCCCCAATAACCGCATCAATAAGGTCGATGCTCAAGGAGCCCTCGCCAGTTTCCTGGAACCCTCCGGTCACTGTAACGGACTGATGTTCGATCAACAGGGTATGCTCTATGCCTCCTCCATGGATGGCAGCCTCATTTCGATCAATGTCGAAACGAAAGAGACCACCACTCTCGCAGCAGACTACGACGGCAAACGGTTCAACGCCCCCAACGATCTGGTGATCGATAAATCGGGAGGAATATACTTTACCGATCCCCGCTATCGGGCTCCCGATCCCTGGCCGCAAGGTGTCGAAGCCGTGTACTACCGGGCTGCTGATGGAACCGTCACGCGCTTACTGGAAGATCGCGATGCTCCTAACGGGGTGATTCTCTCTCCCGATGAGACAAAGCTCTACGTCATTCCCTCGAAAGAGACGACGATGTACGTCTACCCAGTCGAGTCCCCCGGAAAACTTGGGACCGCGACTACTTTCTGTGAACTGAAGCAACCGGAAGACATCACCAAGCGAGGTGGTGGCGACGGCCTGACGATCGACGTCAACGGCAACCTGTATATCACTTCAGCTCTCGGCTTACAGGTCTTCACACCTGCCGGCGAGCATTTAGGCATTATTGAATTTCCCCAACAACCCGCGAACGCGACCTTCGGTGGCCCGGAAAACAAGACCCTCTACGTCACCGCCCGCACTTCCCTGTACGCAGTCGAAATGGAAGTTGCCGGACATGTTTTCACGGGAAAAGTCAGCGAATAAACGACGCCAGTGGATCGGTAAATCGAACACAATCGGACGAAATTTTTCAGGTAAGAAATTTTCGTCCGATTACGGCCTCCTTACTCGGCCCCTTCCTGGACATTATCCAGATTTTCCAGCCGCTGGCGCGCGTCCTTAAATTCGTAGTCAACCCCCAAGACTTCGATGTAGTGTTGCTCGGCCTGCTCCATTTTGCCGGCATCTTCACACATCCTTCCGCAGAAGTAATGGGCTTCCACAAACATCTGGGGTTTCTCGTGCTGGTCAATCATCGGCAATGCTTTTTCAAACTGCCGTAGGGCCAGTTCCTTGCGTCCGTCGGCGTGATAGCATTTCCCAAGATGCACCAATACGT
>JAGQQC010000486.1 GCA_020426395.1 Planctomycetaceae bacterium | reverse complement strand
AGTATGGTTTTCATGATTCGACAGACAAGTACGTCTTCACGGGCCGTAAAGGGCTGAATGAAGAGGTAGTCGCCCAAATTTCCGAGATGAAAGGGGAGCCGGCCTGGATGCGGGACTTCCGGTTGGAATCGCTGCGTATCTTTAATGAGAAAGCGATGCCGACCTGGGGAAGTGATTTGAGCCACATCAACTTCCAGGATATCCATTACTTCGTGCGGGCGTCGGATCGACAGGGAAAAACCTGGGAGGAAGTCCCGGAGGAAATTCGTAAAACCTATGACCGGCTCGGGATTCCCGAAGCAGAAAAGAAATACCTGTCCGGGGTGAAAGCCCAGTACGAATCGGAAGTCGTGTATGGCAGTCTGGACGAAGAACTCTCTAAAAAAGGTGTCATTTTCACCGACACTGACTCGGCTTTGCGAGATCATCCTGAACTGTTCAAAGAATATTTCGGAACCATCATTCCGCCCCAGGACAATAAATTCGCAGCTCTTAATTCGGCTGTCTGGTCGGGTGGTTCGTTCATCTATGTTCCTCCTGGAGTCGAAGTCGAGTTTCCCCTGCAAGCTTACTTCCGGATTAATGCCCAGAATATGGGGCAGTTTGAGCGAACGTTGATTATCGTCGATGAAGGAGCCAACATTCATTACGTCGAAGGTTGCACGGCCCCCACTTATTCGTCTGACTCCTTGCATTCTGCCGTCGTCGAGATTCTCGTGAAACGACGCGGACGATGTCGGTACACGACCATTCAGAACTGGTCGAACAACGTCTATAACCTGGTCACCAAACGGGCGATGGCTTACGGCGATGCCTTGATGGAATGGGTCGATGGAAACCTGGGATCGCAGGTGACGATGAAGTATCCCGCGATTTATCTGATGGAACCGGGAGCTCGTGGTGAAACCTTGTCGATCGCTTTTGCGAATAAAGGTCAGCATCAGGATGCCGGTGCGAAAATGGTGCATTGTGCTCCGGATACTTCGAGTCGAATCATTTCGAAAAGTATCTCCAAAGGAGGAGGACGTTCGAGTTATCGCGGACTGGTTCGCGTAGAGAAAAATGCCGAGCGAAGTAAATCAAATGTCGTCTGCGATGCCTTGATTCTCGACGATCAAAGTCGAAGTGATACTTATCCCTATATTGAAGTCGAAAACGACAACGTTGCGATGGAACATGAAGCGTCGGTTTCCAAAATCGCGGAAGAACAACTCTTCTATCTGATGAGTCGTGGTATGACCGAAGCGGAAGCGTCAGCAATGATCGTGACCGGTTTCATTGAACCGCTCGTTAAAGAGTTGCCCATGGAATACGCCGTAGAAATGAACCGGTTGATCGAACTGCAGATGGAAGGTTCAGTCGGATAAGGTTCGAGTCTCCTTTTCAGATGATGATGTTTTCTAAATTAGACATAAGCCAATTATCAAAGATTGATTTGTAACAGAAATGACGAGCACGACTGTAAAAGTAACTCCCCCTGCTCCTTTTGCGGAAGAGGCGTTCGAAGCCTTTCTGGCAACCCGGAACGAGCCTGACTGGTTCATTCAACTACGTCGGCAGGCATACGAGGTCTATCTGGAAAAACTGGCCGAAGAGCTTGATCCGGAGGAATGGAGACGAGTTGATATACGCACCTTTCGTCCGGAAAACTTCCACCTCGCGACCGAATCGGTTTCCGAGGCTTCCTTTGAGACATTGCTTCAGGATCGGGCCGAGTTTGCCGGTCAAGTGACCCATGTTGAAGGGAAAACCCGACACGAAAGTTTAGCCCCGGAGTATGTGGAAAAAGGGGTGATTTTCGGTGACCTCGAAACGGTGCTCAACAGTCATGGCGAACTGCTGCAGCAACACTTTATGACTCGGGCTGTGAAACCGGACGCCGACCGGATTTCTGCGTGGCATGCCGCCTTCTGTACGGGGGGAACCGTCTTGTATGTGCCCCGTAATGTGGAATTAGATTGTCCACTGCACAGCTTGATTGGCCTGTCCGATTCGGGAGCGGCCGATTTCAGCCATACTCTTGTCATTGTTGAAGAGAATGCTTCGGCAACTTTGCTGGAAGAGACCGTTTCGGAGACGGAAGACCAACCGGGACTGCATATTGGCTCGGTGGAATTGCTCGTATCGGCGAATGCTCGACTTCGTTATGTCCAGTTACAGAACTGGAACCAGAAAACATGGCACTTGGCTCATCAATGCGGACGTGTCGGGCAGAATGGCAGTTTGCAATGGACAGTCGCAGGGCTGGGCGCTTCCACCGCGCACATTCATCAGGATGTGATGCTGGATGGTAAGGGTGCTGAAGCCCAGGTGAACGGGGTGACGTTTGCTGATCGTCGTCAGAAAATTTCCTATTACACGAAACAGGCCCACAACGCAGAATCAACCCGATCTGACTTGCTCTATAAACAGGTACTCCGTGATAAATCGAAAGCAATCTGGCGAGGCATGATTCGTGTCGAACCGGAAGCTCAATTGACAGATGGTTATCAGCGGTGTGATGCCTTGTTGCTTAGCCCTACTTGCCGCAACGATTCGATTCCTGGTTTGGAAATTGAAGCGGATGATGTTCGCTGCACTCACGGGGCCACGGCGGGACAGGTTGATGAAGAGCAAATCTTTTATGCCATGAGTCGAGGGATTCCCCGGTTCGAGGCAATGCATATGATTGTCGAAGGTTTCTTCCAGGGGGTTTACGACCGAATTCCGGTGGAAGTCGTTCGGGAAACCCTCAGTCAGACGGTCATCCGCAAATTGGGAATTGAATAACGTCTTAAGGAATTACCATTGATGGATGGTTATGAACGGGTTGCGACTGTCTCTGAATTTGATCAAAACGAACGCAAGGAAGTCATTGTCGATGATGTCCCTGTTCTGTTAATTAAACAGGGAGACCAGTTCTTCGCAATTGAAGACGTTTGTTCGCACGATGGGCAACCCTTGACGGATGGTTCGATTGAAAATTGTCAGATCACTTGTCCTCGACATGGTGCGCGATTTGATTTGGCGACGGGCGATGCCCTTTGTATGCCCGCGACCGAAGCGATTCCAACGTATGATGTGAAAATCGAAGACGGGCAAATCTGGTTACGCGAAAACTGAGAAGCGGCTCTCGCTCGTGACATGTCTTCTCTACCCTCCTTTGTTTGCACAAGGATTTTGAATATGGCCACCGAACTCGAACTAATCGAAGCGCTCAAAGAAGTCATCGATCCAGAGTTGATGGTGAATATTGTCGACTTGGGGCTTATTTACGATGTGAGCCAGGAAGGTGGCAAGGTAACTGTTGAGATGACGCTCAC
>JAGQQC010000485.1 GCA_020426395.1 Planctomycetaceae bacterium | reverse complement strand
TTCTCCAGTACAACAATCGCGTCGTCGATCACCACTCCAACCATCAATACGAGCGCCAGCATCGTTACGTTGTTGAGCGTAAATCCGAACCAGCGCATGAATGCAAACGTGGCGATGATCGAGGTCGGAATCGCAACTGACGCAATCAAGGTTGATCGCCAGGAACGCATGAAGAGCAAGACCGTGATGCAGGCGAGAATACTTCCGGAAATTAAATGTTGTTCAATTTCATGGAGTGCGGCAACGATGTACCGAGATTGATCCTGAATAATCTCGACAGACACATCAGGAGGGAGCAATTCCTGACAACGAGGGAGCAGCTCCTTGATACCTTCGATGACGGCAACGGTATTCTCTCCCGATTGACGCTGAATTTGTAATACGACAGCGGGTTTACCATTGAGGTGAGCCAGTGTGCGGACCTCTTTGGTTGAATCTTCAACGGTGCCCAGATCACTCAATCGAATGGGAGAATCATTGACGGTGGCAACCACCAGATCCGGGAATTCGCGTGAATGGGCAACTCGGCCCATCGTGCGCAAAGCGAGTTCACGATTTCCTTCATCAAGGCGTCCTCCAGGGACTTCAGCGTTCTGACGGACAATCGCGTCTCTTACTTCCATGATGGAAAGTCGATGAGCGGCCAGTCGTTGGGCATCGATTTCCACCTTGACTGCCCGGTCCGCTGCCCCGGCAATGGAGACTTCTCCGACGCCATGCGAGGACTCAATCACATTCTTAACATAATTCTCCGCCAACACGTAAAGTTCACGTGATGAACGCGGGCCAGAAACAGCCAGCGACATAATCGGCGAGGAATCAAGATCCCGCTTCTGGACTACAGGTGGATCGATTCCGGGGGGAAGTCGATTCAAAATACTCGCGACTGCATCGCGAACATCCTGTGTTGCCGCATCCACATCCCGGTCGAGGTCAAAGGTGACAATGACAAAGGATTGGCCGTCTCGTGAAATGGACCGTAATTCGTCGATTCCGGCTACGGTCGCGACGGCATCTTCAATAGGCAGGGTGACTTCGGATTCTACTTCAGCGGAAGCGGCTCCTGGATAGGTTGCCCGAACAAAAATCGTCGGCAGGTCCATGCTGGGAAATCGGTCCACACCAAGTTGTGGAAATGCACTGATTCCCGCCACCAGAAGGGCGGCGATCATCATCAGAGCAAAGATCGGTCTTTTGACACAAAGTTCTGCCAACCGGGACAACGGAAATTTCCTTTAGACAAGGGCCTGGGCTACTCTTTCGTAACCGCTTCTGACGCTTTGGCGTCAATCAAAGTTTTGGAACCAGTCATTTTAACTCGGGCGACTTCTCCTTCTGCTCCGTTTTGCAAAATGATATCTCCCGCTTTTAAGCCGCTGATGATTTCAATCTCTCCTTCGCGTCGTTCACCGGTCAGGACTTCCTGTTCTTTGGAAATTTCTTCCACGACTTTCCAGACTTTTTCAGAACCGGCGAATTCGATCAATGCCGAATCGGGAACCACGATTGCGGTCGCATTTTCATCGATCACAATCCGGGCGGTTGCGAACAGTCCACTCCGTAATTTTCCCTCGGAATTGTCGACCAATGCCTCAAATAAGAGGGAGCGATTAGCAAGGTCGACAGCCGGGCTGATGCGGGATACTTCCACAACAAGCGGCTCTTTGATCGATTCAATTTCCAGCACGACTTTCTGTCCTTTGGAAAGCTGCAAGGCATACCGTTCTGGGATAGTTCCGCGAAAACGAAGTTGATCGAGTCGGACAATTGAAATTGCCGGGTCACCCACTCGAACGAAGGTTCCTGGAGAAATCTGACGTTGAACGACAAGCCCCTTGAAGGGAGCTTTGATGACGGAATTTTCTAAATCATCCTGAGCGAGGGATAACTCCGCCTGACGTACTCCGATTAATGCGATTTTTTCCTGCACGCTGTTTAATGCCGATCGATAACGGGCCTCGGCAACTTCGGCTGCCGATTTGAGTTCATCGACTTCAGCGGGAGAAATAGAACTGGTTGATTGAAGTTGTTTCGCCCGATTCAATTGAGCGATTGCCTCGTCCCAAAGAGCTTTGGCCTCTCGAACTGGGGGAGCGTTTTCCGGATTAAGTTCGGAAACGGGTGTCTCCGGTTTCAAACCCACGGCGGCTCGAGCTTGTCGCAATTCAGCCTCGGCTTGATCCACGCGGAGTTGAAATTCTTCCTGGCGAATCGTGACAAGCGGAGTTCCCTCCTCTACGGAATCTCCCAGATCAACGTGGACCTTATCGACACGTCCCTCAATTTCACTTCCAATAACTGCCCGGTCATCGGGGGTTAAACTCCCTTGGCTGCGAACTTGACGTGGCCAGACTTGTGGCGCGAGTTCAAGAGTGGCGACTTCGATCGTCGGAAGTTCCTTGGGCTGTTTCTTAAGATCCGAAGACGAATCATCCCCTGAGCAGCCCGTCAGCAGCAAGGCAGCGGACAGTAATAAAATGAACCTGACTGATCGTAGGCTACCTCCAGGGAGACGAACATCAGATTGACGAAAGACGAACTTCACAGGCAGGTCCTACAAAACAGGCGAGTTCACCGCAATCACGCAGTGAGGGGAGGCGGGGGTACACTAAGTTCCGAATCTGGTATTAAATGAAACCCAGGCATGACCTTCGGGGATCAGAAAAACTGAGCGTACTAAGAAAATTATAGAGCGAATCTGTCGGTAGACGATACCCCCTCCCCAATTGATTCTTCCTGGTTTTCCGCTGTGGATGGGGACCAACCCGTCTTTCAGGACTATTCTGCTATGTCGGGGTGCGTTGCAGGGACCTTAATCGCTCGAATTGAGAGGCTGAGCGAGCGGTTTTTCCAGGAGAAATGTGATCAAATCGGCCATCTGTTGCGGGGTGATGTCTTTCTCCAGGCCTTCGGGCATCAGCGATTGCCCAGAACTGGTGATTTCGCCAATGTTCTGGCGAAGAATTGTTTCTTCTTTTCCTTCCGCGCGGCGTAACGTAATGCTGGATGCCGTTTCAGCAGCGATGATTCCAATAGCGGTCCGCCCGTTATCAGTCACCACGATGTAGTTCATAAAATTCGGAGAAACTTCTCGATTGGGATCCAGAATATGGATCAGCACTTCAGATGGGGTTCGGTTTTTAATTGTTGCCAGGTTGAATCCGACGTCGTGCCCCTGATCTCCTAGCTTGTGGCAGGATGTGCACGATTTCCGGAAGACTTTCTCACCACGCTCGATATTACCCGACAATTTGAGGGCGGATTGATATTCGGCGATGACTTCATTTCGTGGGCTGGGGGCTTCT
>JAGQQC010000484.1 GCA_020426395.1 Planctomycetaceae bacterium | reverse complement strand
CAGCCCCGGAAATACGATCAGTTATTACATTGAAGCAGAAGATAATAAGCAGCCGGAACATAATAAAACCCGCACAGGGATCTTGAAGATCACTGTCGTTGATCGGATTCCCGAACGAGAAGCCGAAAAACAACTGAATGAACAGAAAAAGCAACAAGACGAGTTGCGACAGGAGTTAAAGCAACAGGAACAACAAGATCAACAACAAGGGAGCGAAGAACGAGAGGAAGTCGGTACGCCTCAAGAAGGGGGAGACCCCGGAGAAAATGGTCAGCAGGAAACAAGCCCCGAAGGAGCGGACACCAAACCCGGAGAAAAAGGGGAAGAAGACCAGAATCAATCCACTCAAAGTCCTGAACGAGGACAAGACCCAGGGGACGATCCCCCGATGGGAGAATCCTCGAAAGAAGACCCGTCTTCCACAAAGGAGGAAACGAACGAGAACCAAAATAATTCGGGGACGGATCCCTCTTCTTCAAACTCAGAACAACGTGATAACGATAACAACCAGACCCAGCGTTCCGACAAACAAGATCGCACTGGAGCGAATGAAGATAAGCCTAACGGAAAAGACGAGTCGAATTCCACCGAGCAGGGTCAGAATGATCCGAATAGTAAACCTCGGGAAGGGACGGAATCGTCTCCAGAAAATGATCCGAATCAGACGGGAACGGAAGAGGAATCTCTGAATCCGGAAAGCGATGAAGATCAAGCCGAAGCATTGAAAGAATTGCTGGAACACTTCAATAAAGACCAGCGGGACGAATCCTCATCAGAAAATCCCCCGAACGAAAAAGAGAATACGCAAGAACAATCTACGACTCCCGAGAACCAGAAAAACCAGGATCAAACGGAAGAAAACCCCAACGGAAGCAAACCAGAGACAGGTCCAGATAAAAAACAGGCTCCATCCACACCAAAAGAAGAAGGTGCGGAGCAGAACTCACCTGAGACGACTGATCCTTCTCAAAAAGATCAGTCAAAGGAAGCCACTCGCAACCAGGAAGACAAAAACAACTCAAGCGAAGAAGAATCGACACAGGAAAAAGAGACCCCAGGCAGTTCCAATGAGCAGCAAAAACGGGGTGGCCAAGAAAATGCTGAGGATCGGAATTCTGAGGCTTCACAGAAAAATCAGACTCAGGATCCACAACAACGGAATAACGCCAAGCCTCAATCTGAGAACTCTGCTGCTGATAAAGAGCCTTCTTCAAAGCAACCGGATAAGAATAAACCCTCCGAAGCCGACGACAATCAGGATCGCTCCGAACGAGGCAACCCAGCAGAAAACTCTGAGCAAACAGAGCCAAACAAGTCTGATTCGACGAATCCCAAAGATCCACAGACTCAGGACACGGAGTCGAATGATCCAAAATCTTCAGATCCAGAAACCGCGAAAAAGCCGGATTCTTCGAATTCCAGCAACATTGAAAAAAAGCAAAGCCAGAACCCAGATGGACAGAAAAGCGAGAAACAACCCAATCCGAAATCGGATACACAAAAAGAGCGTCCGACAACGGATCAAGTAGAGGGCGAAGAAGATCCCTCACAGGCTTCCCCTGAGAACGACAACTCACCGACCAAAGAAGAAGATCAGACCAAACAACCCCAAGCCAATCAAGCGAAAAAAGAGCAATCGGAAGGTCCACAAAACGGAGGTAACGAGCCGCAGGAGGATGCTCAAAAAGAGCAACAGGAAAATCCGGCGGGTACTCCCGGTCGAGGCTCGAAAGCTTCTCCGGATGGGAAAGATCAATCTTCGAAAAACAATGGTAGTGGTGGAAAGGAAGATTCCTCCCCACAGCAAAATCAACAGCCCAGTGATGGAAATCCGAGTAACTCGAATGAAGACAATTCGTCAGCGTCCCCAGGTAACGGAGGGGGAACGGGTTCAAATAGTTCCGCCAGTGGTACAGGTGAGGGAACAGGGGAATCAACACCAGATGAAGCGAATGAAGAGTACGCCCGAGAAGCGGCTGAACTGGTTCTCAAGAAACTGGATGATCAGATGAAACGGGGAGAAGTTGATCAGGCGCTACTCGAAAAATTAGGTTGGACGGAGGGCCAACTTCAAAAGTTCACCGAGCGTTTGAAAAAACAACTTTCCACTGAAGCTCCAGAGACAGCGAAGGAACGTGCGAGTCAGGCTCAGTTTGAGGAGATGCTTAAATCTCTCAATCTGAAAAATACGGAACGCTCCCAATCGGGAAACCGGATGAAGAAATACAATCAAACCGGCATCAATGTTCAACGAGTTCCAGTACCAGATCAATACCGCGAACGTCTGGAGGAATTTAACCGCAGCCAGTCACGCTATCGGGTTCCCCAACGCTAAAAAGCCGTTCTACTTCAAAATCAGAATGCAGGAGTATTCGATTTTTTCGGCTTTTTCCGGGGTTTTGCAGGAGTATCATCGCCCGCTTCCGGTTCCGAGCTCTCGTCCTCCAGGGTGGCTTTGCGAACCTCCAAAGTCTGTAGCGATTTGGCGATGCCCGTTTTCAGCTCTTTCGATTCCTGGGAATCCAGCCCTCCATCGGGTATCACCCACATAACCACCACTTCCTTGCCCTTAGCTTCATGGGCATTCAGTTGGATCACCACACCGCTGGAGGTAAAACCATTCACGGCAATCCCAGGAGAAAATCGCATTTCATAATAATCGACCGACCGGGCATACAAGTCTCGTGTCGGGTATGATTCCGTTCGCCATGAATTGGAACTTTCGACTCGAAGATCCGAAGCAAGCTGGTTGTAAACTACATCGCGAAATGGGAGATCGTTTTCTCCTGTCCCCAGAAACTCGCGAGCCAGCACATACATACGCGCGTTAAACTGCTGTTTTCCTTCTGTTAATCGTACGTCCAGAGTTTTCTTGAAAGCCCCTTCAATTCCGGGAAGTTCCCCTTGATAAAATCCGGGAATATTTCGAGGTTGTCGCTCATCAATCCCCACAGAAATGACGGTGCCATCCTCATCTTTCTCAACCTTCGGTTCAGATATTTTGCGGAATTTAGCGGGAGGTCGAATCTCGATCCCCCCAATCGGACCGCGGCTTTTCCAGGAACGATCGAGAACAGACTCCGTCTCGTTTAGATATTCATAATACCGGGTCGTCTCGCCCAGGCGAGTTTCGTAGGTGGATTGTCCACAACCAACAAATGTAGAGAGCAAAAGCAAGCAGAACAGAAAACGCATTATGTTGATCCCGTAAGGATTCTGGGAGAATCGTTTATTCAGGAAATGAATGGACGACGGAAAGAGCTCGCTAAAGCCCGGTACAAAGACTCAGTCTTCATGATTATAAACGGAGAAATCGCACGGGATAAACACCTCACCT
>JAGQQC010000483.1 GCA_020426395.1 Planctomycetaceae bacterium | reverse complement strand
TTTTGTTGCTACAACAACTTCGGCAGCGGAAAAGTTAGCTGGTAGCAGGCCTAACATCATTCTCGTAATGACCGACGATCAGGGATATGGTCCTGTCGGTGAACATGGCCACCCGTGGATTCAAACTCCGAACCTGAATGCCCTGTATCATCAAAGCACCCGGTTTAATCGATTCCTGGTTAGTCCCACCTGCTCCCCGACCCGATCCGCTCTCATGACCGGTCGACATCCAATGAAGAACGGGATCACGCATACGATTCTGGAGCGGGAACGGATGACGCTGAACGCGTCGATTCTCCCGGAAGCTCTCAAGAGCGTTGGTTACACGACTGGTATCTTCGGGAAATGGCATCTTGGCGATGAAGAACCTTATCAACCCCATAGACGAGGCTTTGATGAAACGTTTATCCACGGCGCCGGAGGGATCGGGCAAGCGTACGACTGCAGTTGTGCCGATGCGCCGAACAACAGCTATTTCGATCCCATTATTCGCCATAATGGTTCATTCGTAAAAACAAACGGGTTTTGTACTAACGTCTTCTTCACTGCCGCCCTGGGTTGGATTCGGGAACAGCAAGCCGCAGATAAACCTTTTTTTGCCTACATCGCCACCAACGCTCCACACGGCCCCTTCCTCGCCCCTCCTGAAGATAAAAAACGATTTCTGGAAATGGGATTTACGGAAGAGACCGCCGGGTTTTATGGAATGATTGAGAACATCGACACGAACGTGGGACGACTGCTGAAACATCTTGATGAGTGGAAACTCCGCGAGAATACCCTGGTCATCTTCATGTCCGACAACGGTATGACGGGAGGAGGCTCCGGGAAACTGGGAATACCATTGGGCACAACTGCCTCGGGTGAAAAACTGTTACCGTACAATGCCTACATGAAAGGGCTCAAGGGGAGTCCACACGAGGGAGGAGTTCGCGTTCCGTTCTTTGTCAGTTGGCCAGGTCGTATTGCTCCAGGGCAGGAAATCTCCCGGATTGCCGCGCACATCGATTTATTTCCCACTCTGGCAGAATTAACCAACGCCCCGTTACCCGAAAATCAGGTAGAAGGTCGCAGCCTGTTGCCTTTGATCGAACAACCTGAGATCAATTGGCCGGACCGGTATTTGTTCACGCATGTGGCGCGCTGGCCAACGGGAGCCGATCCGGATAAATTTCAGTGGAAAAACTTTGCTGTCCGAAACCAGCAATATCGATTCGTAAACAATAACGAGTTATACGATATGGTGAACGATCCAGATCAGACGACGAACATCATCGACGTCCACCCCGAAGTGGTCACCAGAATGAAAGTCGCTTACCGACAGTTCTGGCAGGAGACTCGCCCCTTAATGGTAAATGAGGACGCCCCCCTCTCTTCTACTCGTCCATTTCATTTATTGTATGAAGCACAAAAAGAATCAGGCGGGATCCCCGAATGGGTGCCCCCCGCTTTATAGTTCTCGTTTCAATTACCCCCTTTCTTTTCTCCCCTTTCAAGATCAAGGTGCCTCTGTGCTCACGCCGACCACTCTCCATTCTGCAAAGATTCATTTCGCGGTTCTCGTTGCATTATTTTCTCTCACGACGTCTTCGAATCTCTATGCGGATGAGCCCGCTCTGCAAGCCGGGATGGGAATCATGGTGGGCGAAGTGTCGACGGATTCCGCACTGGTACAGATGCGACTGACAGTTGCAGAAGAATTAATCGACGGGGACCTGCCTGGTAAGGAAGGTTATGTTCGCTATACGTTAGCGGAGCAAAAAACACCGAATCAAAAATTACAAACTTCCCCTCTGATGAAAGCGGTCGAAGAATACGATTACATTACTCGAACCCGATTTCAGAACCTCAAGCCGGGGACTTTTTATCGGATTCAGGCGGAATATGCTCGACTCGGTCAGCCTTTTCAAAAAGGGCCGCATGCAGAATTTCAAACTTTGCCGGGTGCGAGTTCGAGCGAAGAAGTCAAATTCGTCGTGGTCACTGGCATGAACTATTCCAAGTTTCACGGCATGACGCACCTGGAACTGGAAGAAGGGAAAACCCCTTCTGAACCGAAAAAAGATCCTTACACAGGGCCGGACAAGGAACTGGGATATCCGGCACTCGTTGCCATGCAGAAAGAGCAACCCAATTTCTTTGTCGGCACAGGGGACAACGTCTATTACGACCATCCGAAGGAACCCAGCGCCCGCACCATCGCCCAGATGCGTCAAAAATGGCATGAGCAATTCGTGCAGCCTCGCTATCGTGATTTCTTCGCCCACGTTCCAACCTATTGGGAAGTTGACGACCACGATTACCGGGACAACGACTGCGACAACACGGGGGATTTCCACCCGACCCCTGCGGAGGGATTGCGGATCATGCTGGAACAATTACCGTATGCTGAACAGGGGGCCGAAAACCCGAAAACGTATCGAACTTATCGAGCTTCCAAAGACTTGCAAATCTGGCTGGTCGAAAATCGGTTGTTCCGCAGCCCCAACAGTATGGAAGACGGGCCCGAAAAAACGATCTGGGGAGCCGAGCAAAAAGCATGGTTAAAGCGAACCTTGCTCGAAAGTGACGCCTCTTTCAAAATATTGATCTCCCCTACTCCGATGGTCGGACCAGATGATGCCTATAAAACGGACAACCATACGAACATCAACGGTTTCCAGTATGAGCGTGATGAGTTTTTCGCCTGGATCAAAGAACATCAACTCGATCAACAGGGGTTTTATCTGATCTGCGGCGATCGACATTGGCAATATCATTCCGTTTATCCAAACGGGATTGAAGAGATGTCCTGCGGGGCACTTGTTGATGCCAATGCCCGGATCGGGCGCAGTCCGGGAGATCCCAAATCGACCGATCCGGAGGCCACACTGAAACAACCCTATACCCAGACGGAACCTTCCGGGGGTTTTCTGCTGGTAAAAGCTCAGGCGGCCACGGGAGACCAGGGCCCCACTCTCACGTTTGAATGGCGGGATGAACAGGGAGCCCTGTTAAACCGTGATGTGAACGAACGTTGACAGACGGGATTCTTCGGAAGAATCTCAAGAAAAAGGAGGCCTCAGAACGGTACTTCGGCAAAACGGATCTCTCGGAAGCCGGGTACAATCGGAATAGACGGTATTTTGGCCAAACCCTTTCGCAATTAAGCAAAACAAGGCACCTAGGGTTTGGGTTGATCTATCCCGGTTTTGTGCTAGACTTTGCACGCTCTGACTAACCGTGCTCCACACGGAAGTTCAGGCAAGCCAGCCTTACCGCTGGCTGAAACCCGGGGAACCGAAATACCTGCACCCGTAGCTCAGCAGGATAGAGCGGCGGTTTCCTAAACCGCAGGTC
>JAGQQC010000482.1 GCA_020426395.1 Planctomycetaceae bacterium | reverse complement strand
AACGAGTGGAAGAAGTGAAAACACCCTCCGGCAACGGAGGGTGTTTTTTACTATAATTAATCCTGATCCCTCTTCTGATGTGTCCAACAAGTCAACCCAGGGAAAAGCCGAATTCGCGCAAACCTACTCAGTTCCTGTTTTCAAAATTAGATTTCAGTTTATTTTTCAGAAAAACGTCAATCTCGCTCGGTAAATTTCCCAGTGGGCGTACGAGAATAAGCTGGAGGCTGTTCTCCCCGTAAGGTGCTGATATGACGGATGACCGACACTCTGATTTCCCCGAGAGCGCTGATTCCGCGGAAAACTACGAAGCCTTTCTGGAGGCATTTTCGCGGAATCGGGAACCGTTGTATCGGTACGTTTACGCCCTGCTTCCGCATCAGGCTGATGCGGAAGATGTTTTTCAACGGTGCAGCATTATTTTGTGGCGGAAATTTGCAACTTATGATGCGGCACAAGGTTCGTTTCTTAACTGGGCCTGTGGCGTTGCCCATTATGAAGTACGGAATTTCTTACGAACCTCGAAACGGGACCGGCACTACTTCAGTCTCGATTTAATCGACCAACTCGCCACCAGTCAGCGTCCCCAGGTCGAGCAACAGCTTAACCGGCTCGAAGCCCTGCGGGAATGTTTACAACAACTGAAACAATCGGAGCGGTTTCTACTCGAACAGGCTCATTATCACCAGCAATCGGCAAAAGCTCTCGCAGAAAACGCTGGTAAGGGAATTCAGACGATTTACAACCAACTCACCCAGATCCGTCGCAAACTCTTCCTGTGCGTACAGGGAAAACTCGCCTCTCCCAATGACATAAAAGGAGAGCTTTCATGATCGACCCAGTAAAACAAGAACGATTGCTCGATCTGCTGGACCTTCAGTTGCGAGAAGAGTTGACCGGCGAACAACATCAGGAGCTGGAATCGCTCCTTCTCGATGACCCTAATGCTCAGCAACTGTATCACGATTATCTGGAACTGGAGCATTCGCTTAATCAGCATTATGAAGTAAGTCCGCTTTTACAGCCGACAGCTTCGGACAAAGTCGTACACAGAACAGGCAATGATCAACGCTGGTTGAAAATGGTGGCCCTCGGTCTGATCTTTTGTGTCGCGGGTTATCTGGCCCTGCAATGGTGGGATGACAATCGGAACAAACAGGCCCAGTCCCCACCCCCAGAACTTGCCCCAACTCACGTAGCCTCGTTCACTCAACTGGCTGATGCTCGGTTTCTTGATCAATCCCTATGGAAAATGGGAGACCAGATCGAACCACACCAGGAAATCACCCTGCGTTCCGGGTTGATCAAACTCACCGCCATTGGCGGAGCCGAACTTATTCTGGAAGGTCCTGCTGTCTTCGAATGGAAGTCACCGTTGGAACTGGTACTGAAATATGGGCACTGCTCGGTTCATGTTCCCCAGGATGCGGACAAGATTGAAGTACAAACCCCCTCCTCTCGTGTGGTCGATTTGGGAACCAGCTTTGCGATCAATGTTACCGAGTCGGGTGAATCGGAAGTCCAGTTGATTGAAGGGATGGCGGATGTCTACCAACCTGAAAATACTAGCGACACCCCCGAGCGACTGACGCGCGGTGAAGCTCGACAATATCGTTGGGAAAACGGACTGAATTCCGTCTCGATCCCCTATAACGAAAAGACATTCCGCGGTCAGTTACCGGACCGGGTCGTCGCCTATCAGGCACACCAGACTGGCAACGGCATTGATGAACTGGAACAGGTTACTGTCCAACGTGGTGGTCGACTTTATGAATATGATGTCTCTGAATTAATCGGAATCGAGTTGATTCATTTCCGAGGAATTGAAACACCTGGTTACCTGACCGCCCCTCTTTCCGCACCGGATGGGGGAGCCGCTCTGCTCGCAGCGGGACAACGGCATTTATTGCTGGACAGCGATCACAACCTTTCCACGGGCGTGATTAACCTGGGTGGTGAAATGAGTCCATTACAGTCATCTCCGTTAATCAAACAAGAAAACCCCTCTGAAAACACCGCGGGGATGGCGATTCGTTTTGATCAACCTGTGATAAACGCTCTCGGACCCGATATCGTTCTGTTCGATCTGCATGTGATCGTCCACAATGAAGAAGGAGACCCTTTTCAGATCGCTCCATTGGAGTGGAGGGAAGGCTTAAAGTCAGTCACAATCTCGAAATTTGATATTACGCTCTCCTCGCCGGAAGCGCAGTTGCTGGTCCCCTTCCGACTTGTCAAACTGGAAGAACAAGCCTACTCACTGGATGAACTGGAACAATCTCCGATCAAAGATTCACTCGAACATATTGTGCGGGCTCGTGTTCTCGCAGTTGGACTGGACCTTTCCGATTTGGGATACGCTCCGGGGGATAAAGTAAACGGTATTTTCCTTCAGGATCTGATGGATGACAGTTCGCATCTCGATCCCGTTTTTATTGGTGGCCTACCGACGATCTCACCTTAACAACATCACCCTGCCAGATTCTCCTTACCCCACATTCATTAACGCTCAATTAGTCTAATAAAAATCATGCCACGGATTTCTTTTCAATTCTGGAAGCACATCGTCAGCACCCTCGCCTGCCTGATGTTGTTTTTCACGCTTCAAAACGGCACATCAGCGGCGGAGCTTTCTGAAGCAGAGCGAGAACAACAGCGGTTCTTCGAAACGAGTATTCGCCCCTTGCTGGCCAAGCATTGCTACGAATGCCATTCGACAAAAGAGCAAAAAGGGAATTTGCGGCTTGATCACTCCTCGTTTATCAAACAGGGGGGTGACAGTGGCGAGGCTCTTGTCCCGGGAAAACCGAATGAAAGCTTGCTGATGGAGGCAGTTCGTTACGAAAGTTTCGAAATGCCACCGGAAAAACCCTTAACCGAGAAAGAGATTGCCCTCCTTGAAATCTGGATTCAACAGGGCGCCTATTGGCCGGAAGAAGAGTTGCCTTCCTCCTCAGCCGAGTTGATCACCGAAGAAGATCGAAACTGGTGGGCCTATCAACCGATCGTCAAACCCGAGGTTCCTCTCGTTGATCACTCTAATAATCCGATTGACGCTTTCGTAGCCCGTAAATACAACGAGAAAACCTTTTCCGCCGCTCCTGCTGCCGACAGGGCAACATTGATTCGCCGCTTATATTACGACCTGACCGGTTTGCCGCCGACACCCGAAGAAGTCTCCGAATTTGTAAACAGCGATGACCCCCAAGCCTATGAGAAACTGGTTGACCAGCTTCTCGAAAGCCCACATTACGGAGAACAATGGGGGCGGCACTGGTTGGACGTCGTACGTTACGCCGATTCAGATGGTTGGCGGAAAGACGACTACCGTCCTGCTGCCT
>JAGQQC010000481.1 GCA_020426395.1 Planctomycetaceae bacterium | reverse complement strand
TGGTACCTGTTTTATCAAGGAGCAATTCAGGGAAGAAATTACGTGGTTCACTGATTACTCGAATAGAATTGTCACGGAAGTGTGACTATTTGTTGTCTGCTTTTATTTTACGTCCGACATCCGCACGCTTCAATACGTTAGTCCAACTGACACAGGTGACTCTCAGAAGTTCACAAAAATCGGGAAGATTTTCTAGGCCCCGGCCTGAAACCCGGTTGTCGCTGTTCTACAAACTGTAGAACAAGGTTCAATTTGACCCAACAGAGGGTTTTAGGATCACTTATAATTGGTCAGTCGTCAAAATACTCGACATCACTAAATGGAACCCCCAGGCGGTCTTTCTCAGATAATAGAGGGGGGGCCGAGATGGGCCAATCGATCTTGAGGTCCGGATCATTCCAGAGAAGTGTTCGCTCATGTTCTGGAAAATAGTAGTCGGAACATTTATAGGAAAATTCGGCAAGTTCACTCAGCACATAAAATCCATGAGCGAAACCGGGAGGAATGTAAAGCTGTAAATGATTCCATTCGCTCAGAATGGCACTCGTCCATTTTCCGAAAGTGGGCGAAGAGCGTCTTAAATCAACGGCGACGTCAAATATTTCCCCACGAAAGACCTGCACCAGTTTACCTTGCGCATGCTCAAGCTGGTAATGCAGACCGCGAAGTGCTCCTTTTTGTGAGCGGGAATAATTATCCTGCACGAAGTGCACATCGACACCCAGCTTTGCATAACGTTCTTCCTGCCAGGTCTCCTTGAAGAAACCGCGCGCATCTTCATAGACGTTCGGTTTGATTAAGAGTACATCCGGGATAGAAGTAGGCTGGACATCCATGCGAGAATCACATTCGAAGAGAGTGGACATGATATTATTCTGAATTCGGCAGGTGAGGATTGATTTTAACCGAATGGAATCTGCGAGGCTATATTCACTCGGGCGGGACACACCTGGTTCCGCTGTTTGAAATCTAGCTCACTTACTTGAGTGGCGACCGGAGAATTCAGCTCCCTGTAGCCGATATTCGCTGGACCGCTTCCAGATCGTTCCTGACCTGCCTTTGTAGCTCCTCTGCCGATTCAAAAGTCCGTGTTTCCCGTACCCAGCCCAGTAATTCGATCATGAGTGACTCACCGTACAAATCACCTTGATATCCAAGCAGATGAACTTCAATCTTATGTTCGTCTGTCTGAAAAGTCGGGTTAGCCCCGATATTCACTGCCGCTGGGTATCGAGTCCCCTCCCAGGTGCAACAGCCGGCATAGACACCATCCACAGGCAACAGAGTCGAGACTCCGGTTAAGTTCGCCGTGGGAAATCCGAGTTGACGCCCTCTTCCCGCCCCCTGGGTAACCTCACCGACCAGCGAATAGCTGTGCCCCAACATCTCCACCGCCGTTTGAAAATCACCCGAGGAAATCAGCTTGCGAATCGTACTGGAAGAGACATGCACGCCGTTCCATTGATAGGCCGAAATGACATCCAGAGAGAGTTGATGCGGTTCACATAATTCCCGAAGGGTTTCTACATTCCCTGACCGATTTCTTCCGAAGAAAAAATTGGGGCCTTCAACCAGCCCTCGTACCTGCAGTTCGCCGAGCAGAAACTTCTGAAAAAACTCTTCAGGGGTCAAGTTGAGTAATTCCTGATCAGTCGGATAGGCAATGACCTGATTGACACCATAATAGTGCAACAAATCTGATTTCGTTTGTAGCGTCGTCAATCTTGGCGGAGCCAGATCGGGTTTCAACCGCATAATGGGGTGGGGATCGAACGTTAAAACAATCGCGGGGACCCCGGCTGCCCGGGCGCGTTCGGTGAGGCGGGCGATCATACTTTGGTGCCCTCGATGGACACCATCGAAGTTGCCAATGGCCACATACCCCCCCCGATAGAGCGCGGGATCTTCAAATCCAAAGAGTAGTGCCATAGGAGTGGTATTTCACTTCAAAACGTATTTCACTTCAAATCAGTGAAGCAGGCATCAACGAACTGCCCAGAAGTTGATTCGATAATTAGCTATTCCAAGTCATCCAAAGCCGCCTGTACTTCCTCAACATGTCCTTTCACTTTCACCTTGGGCCAAGCCGCTGCAATCTTTCCCTGTTTGTTAATCAGGAAAGTTGCCCGCTGAATCCCCATACTTTTCTTACCGTACATATTCTTTTCCACCCAAACACCATAGGCTTCGGCAACTTTATGTTCTTCGTCCGCCAGTAGAGGAAAGGGAAGATCATACTTGCTGATAAACTTTTCATGAGAGGCAACGGTATCCGTGCTCACTCCCAGGACAATCGTGTCGGCACGGTCAAAGTTCCCAATCGCGTCCCGAAACTCACACGCCTCGGTTGTACAACCAGGCGTGTTATCGCGGGGATAGAAATAGAGCACGATATTCTGCTTCCCTTTGAAGTCCGCCAATTTATGACGCCCCTCGGGAAAAGCGGGAAGATTGAAATTCGGGGCTTTATCCCCCACTTCGGGAATCTTGGCACTACTCATGTGATAATTTCCTGAAAGTTTCTGTAGCTACGTACAGCTTCGTCAGAGGAGCCCTGACATCGAATGCAAACCCCTGACATCGAATGCAAACATTGTCCAGCAAGTGAACTTGCACCATGCTACGACCCCGCCCTTTTTTTTTCAAACCTGAGTGACTAAAGAAACCGAGTTTCATCTCTGCTCCGGCGTATTGAAGCTAATCTCTTTGAAAAAAACAGGTTACAGGCATCACAATACCCCGCATTCAACACCTCACGAGGCCAGGACAATTCTCGAACTTGGTACACACTCCTTATTTGAAGAACACCTCCTTGATAAATTGGACGTCGAGATTCATAATGCCTCATCCGGTTTTCGTCACCATTCCAACCTTCGAAAATCGGACCTCCCGTTGGGAATTCTCTCTTCCCAGCGACTTGAATCCTCCAATAGCGGCCCTATTTCCTTAAAACTTCCAACATCAAATTTTACCACTGCTTCATTAACACGATTTTCTACCGAATTCCTCAATTCTCCCAACAAGTTACGATCCTTGCTTGTCTCGATTTCGGAATGAAAACGGCTCTCTTCAGTCGGAATTGAATCGGAATAGTCAGAATCAAGCTTGTTCACTACAATCACTTCCCTTCACAAGGTTGGACATTATGCTCAAAGAGAATGAACTCGAAAATTTCCGTCAACTGCTCGTTTCCATTCGCGCGCGTTTGCGTGGTGAGATTGAACATTTGACTTCGGAAGCACTGGACCGAACGGAGGTTGAAACCGAATCCCATTCACCGACTCACATGGCCGATATGGGAACGGACAGTTTTGAGCAAGATTTCTCGCTTCGGTTTGCTGAAAACGAGTC
>JAGQQC010000480.1 GCA_020426395.1 Planctomycetaceae bacterium | reverse complement strand
AAATAGAGAGATTGATCACCCACGAGATCCGATCCTGCCGCATCATGAAGTGGCTCAGTCTCCGCTTTCAGAATGCGGTAACTGGATTCGTATTCAACAACAAACAACGGTGGATCCTGCGACGGGAAATGGTGCACGTCGACGATAGATTCTCCTGAGTCGGCTGAATAAACCTTCTTAATCGTTTGATCGAGTACAGAGAGATCGAAGATCGCCTTGGGAGTCACCATCAAAAACCGGTTATTCGCATCCACAGCAAGTACAGAGCTCCTATTCGGATAATCAATCTTATAGCGAATGAGATCCTGATCGGCCCCCACAAATCCAGAAAACGGCTCCATTTCAGACGTGAGATTTCTCGCGAACCCGTTTTGGCCGATCCGCATCGCTTCCCAGCCCTTCTGCTCATCATCGGTGTAATAGACATGGATCAGATCGTCTACGTGTGAATAATAAGCCTGCATACTAAACCGCGCGAAAAATTCCGGGATCCACATGATCTGGTGTTCTGACACAACATCCAAAGTTTCGGATGAAATTGAACTGGCGATAGTGCCATAACGACGATTGGTTTTATAAGGTGCGAGACTATTCCAGATTGGCCCAGCAGGCACGGCTAATTCATCAAATTCTTCAATAACAGCAACGTAATCTAAACCAGATTTGGCCGAGATCAACGCTTCCCTTACAGGAGATTGCAGGTTATCAGGCTGACAAAGTTGGACCAGTTTTTTTTGAGGATCACTGGAATCCATCTGCTCAATCATGACCAGCGGCTCACCTGTTTTGGTTAAGACAATTTGCTGGATGGCCATGTTGTGCGCAGGTCTGACCTGTGAACCTACAAGCATTCCAAAGAAGAGGACTCCAAGATACATCGCAATCGAAACAAAGATCATGGCCGGCAATTTTCGGCCCACCGATATGGTTTCGAGGTCCCCCGATTTTTCATAACTACTCAACACGGTTCTGAGTAAAAACAATGAGAACAGAATATTCATCAGAAACAGGTACCAGATCCCGATTGACTTAAATTCTCTAATAAAGTTAGAGCCTGCCTGTAATCCGGGCAGCAACATAAGAAAGGGAAGTGGCAACAAATAGCTGATCAGTTTATAGCGAGTTTTCCACAAAACCATCAGTTGGCCAACCAGGCTGGCTGGAACACAAAAACTCGCAATCAGAAAAGGACTTATCAGGCTTCGCCAGTAGAACGGATGCCTCAAGGTCTGCGTGCTGTTAAAGTAAATGGCCGTAGCAACTAGTACCAAAGCCCAACCAACAAGTTGAAGCAGGCAAACTACACCGTTCCGGGTGAGCGCGATCGATCGCATCGATTGTGGACGGTGCATGAGAAAGGCCCAACGATCAGGAGCAGATTCCGCCCAAGTCAGTTTGATTCCCCACAACAGTCCGATAATGACCGAAAAAAGATAAATCGAAACCAAAGTTACATTATCTTCAAAAAAGAACGGAGTGTACCCGCCGGTAAACATCCAGAGGATAAAGTAACCGACGAGCAGCAACGCTCCGCTCCATTTCCAGTTCTCGCGTAACTCTTTCCAAATCATCCGGTTCATGACAGACCTCCTACGCTTTGCAAGAGCGATCCACTTCGTGATTTGTCACTCAAGTAATCGATGACCCCGTTTTCCAGGTTCAATGAAATCTGTTCACAACCGCGAGTTGCCAGCTCCTGCAAGCGGTTAATTGTTTCAGCATTCGCATTCGCCAAAGTCAAATGCAGCTCGTTGGGAAACCGCATTTGATGAATGAGCTCTGGTATGTTGTCAATGAACGGAGGGGTATCGTCAAACTTGAGCACCCAGCGACTGAGTCTGTCTCGAAATTCGTCGGGGGTGCAGCAAACCCGTAGCTCTCCATTCAGCATGATCGCTATCCAGTCAGCGACTCGTTCAACGTCATCCAACTGATGCGAACTAAAAAGAATTGTGCGAGTACGATCCTGGGTGACCATCAGCATGGCTTCTACGAGCGCGCGACGTGCAACGGGATCGAGACCAATCGTCGGATCATCCAGAATGATTAACTCAGGTTCGGGTGCCAGTGCGAGAGCAAGACAGACACCGGCTCGCTGTCCGCGGGAGAGGGAGCCGGCCTTCTGTTTCTCATCCAGTGCGAAATGATCAAGCACAGCCCGGAATAACTTTTGATTCCAGCGAGGAGCGGATTCCTTCTGGAACTGTTCCAGTTCTGCGATCGTCATCCACTTATAGAGAAAGTGCCCTTCGGCCACATAGGCGACACGACCACGAATTTCAGAGGTTAATTTCGCACAGTCAGTTCCCAGAATCTGCGCGGTTCCTCGGGTCGGTTCCAGAAAACCAAGCAACATACGAATCGCCGTGGTTTTACCCGCACCATTGCGGCCGAGTAATGCGAAAACTCCCCCTCGGGGAACTTTTAGCGACAACTGATTGACTGCACACTTTGAACCGAAATAACGGGTCAACCGGTCAGTTTCAAGAACGAATTCCGCCATCGATTTATTCCTTGATCAGTGCCGTGTCGGCAATTTTTTCGTGGAGGTAGCGAGAAAGTTCTTCCTTGGTGTAACCCAACGCAAGGACTTCGGTGAGAAAATTCTCCAGCGCCTGTTCCAATCGACGATGACGCTCGACATCGGAGTAGATATTGCGAATCGACGCCGCAAATAGCCCCCTGCCAGGGTGAGAAAGAGCGACTCCCTCTTGCACGAGGTGCGTATATGCTTTGGCAACGGTGTTGTGATTGATCACCAGTTTGTTGGCGAGAGCCCGAACGCTGGGAAGTGGCTCTCCTTCCTGAAGCTCACCAGTAGCAACGGCCTGACGAACCTGCTCAACGATCTGTTTATAGATCGGAGTATTACTGCCCGTGACAATTTGTATGTGCATGAGAAGCCCCTACTGTACTACCAGCAATAGTACAGTAGGCGATTTCAATTTTTTTGTCAATCATTTTCATTGAAAAAGACCGAAAGAAAGATTCATCATTCCTTAATATTACCTGTCGGCATCGATCTCAAATCCTAGAGAATGCGGGGAAAAGTCTTGCATTAAAATCTTGAGATTCATATTGTGTATGTGTATACGCAAGTCCGATTTATTCTTTGTCGTTCTTTATTTAACTTTCACAAGAAAATCGAACTTCTTAATTTCGACACCAAAATGTTAATTTCTCGAAAGAGTTGTCAGTTTTTTCTACACCCCAAAAAAGAGACTAGACAACACTTGAAGCTTTCGAAAACTCATTGTTTCATCGCTGCCCGGCGTATGGGAATCAACTTACCTCCCAACACCCTAGAACCAGTTGCAAAACCATTCAATTACTGAACAGTTTGGCCTGCTGATTGCATTGTGATGTCTCCTGA
>JAGQQC010000047.1 GCA_020426395.1 Planctomycetaceae bacterium | reverse complement strand
CCCAAAAAATCCGAGCAACCCGCCTCACTCACCCCGATACCCCGGTGCGACCCGTTTCGTCTCTGCATACGTTTCAATCTCATTCCCCCATTGATGCCATCCGTCGACCTTCTCTCTTGCGAATAACTCCAGATACGGGCCCGGGCTGCATTCTTCGATCAGGTCGTAGAACTCATCCGGTTTGCGGGAGTGTTCGCGTTTGCGGGTGGAGAGTAAGTTGACCTGGCGGCGACCGGGAGGGAGGGTCCTTAGTTTGCCGCGGACGCCGAAGAGGAGGAGTTCGGTGACGTTGCGGAAGTAGAAACCGACGCCGCGGCCGTCGGGGCCGCCGTCTTTGCGGATCTTGTACCAGACGAGGTTCGTCTTGTAGGTGAACCCCCACGCTTCCATCACGTCGAGCCCTTCCTTCAAGAGGGCGTTGGGAACCCACAGGTAAAGATGCGATTTCTCTTCGGCATGTTCGGCGACCGGCATCGCGCAGATCTCGGGGAGCGTCATCGTCGGGTACCGCTTCAGGCGTCCGTGTTCGGGGGCAACTTTGCCGGTCCGGTTCTGGAACTGCCAGGGGGGGTCGGCGAGGATCGTGCCGAACTTCGAATCGATACCGGGTAACCCGGAGGACGCGTCAGACATGGAATCGCGAATTGACTCAGAGGGGAAATGGATGAGGATCAATTAAGATAGGATCATAGCAGAAGCACTCGTCACAGGATGAGTATTAGGTCAAACTTATGATCCCCGATCACTTTAATTTGTCGGCGAACTGCAAGTCGGCGAAATCAAGTATTCCGTGCCAGTAATCTTCGAGGAGCACGTGCCGGGTGTCGAGGCGGTATTGTGCGAGGTTACCGCAATTTTCCCGTGTCACAGATCCTCCATTCAAAATCGGATCACCTTTGATCCCAGGGGCACCCAGAAATTTGTAGACCTTGTCGGCTTCCCGAATTCCGTTGATCGAACTGTTGTAATTCGCCCAGGTATCTTTCAGGCCGGAGGTTTCCAGTAGCGGTCGTGGAGCAACACACGCCACCAGCAGATGTTGGTCAAAGGGAATCTGCGATTCATTATCATTGAAATTGGTGAACGTGTCGTTGAACCAATGTGGGAAATGCTCATTGATGCGTTTGACGGTTTCCTGATCGTTATTACGACTGAGGGCCATGCCTCCCGTTCCCGATTGATGTGGCACACAAAGTGCAATTCGTTCATCGGTCGCCGCTGCCCAAAGGGCCGTTTTGCCGCGCCGCGAATGGCCCGTCACTGCGATACATTCGGGATGAACTTGCTCATCGGTCATCAGATAATCGACGCAGCGCTGCAATCCCCACGCCCAGGCAGAGATCGTTCCCCAACGTGATTCAACGGGTCCTTTGATATTCTCGAAATGAGGATGAACCCCATCGGTGAAATCATGCGTATCCGGATCGACGTTATTCACATGATAAGTTGCAAAGCCATATCCACGATCAATCAGATATTCGAGACACCAGTAATCGAGCTTGGACCCCCGCGCGCTGTTCTCCGGCTTCTGACAATAATCGTGCAAGTTTTCTGTCGGGAAGGTGAGGATCGCTTCATCAGGAATGACGGTTTGATTGCCGCACTTATTGACGGCGAGAAAAACCGGAAACTTTTTTGCGGGTTGATTCGGCAGAAACAGCGCGAGATGAATTTGAGGAGCGTTTTTCGATTTCAATTGCGGAAAAGAAATCGCAATCTGTTTGACGATCGCTTTGCCATTCAGCACCTCGGCGGGAGGGGCATCTTCGGAAAATTTCACATCCACATCTTCGGGCATGTAACCATACATGTAATGCGTGAACAGCTTGATCAATTCGGGACGGCGAATGTTGTACCACTCTTCCGGTGTTGTGATTTTGTGCCCCTCCATCGTCACGAACGGATCGGGGAGTTCTTCCTGGACGGGCAATTCCGCGACGGGAGGAAACTCATCTGCTTGCGCAAGACCGGCGACCGAAAGGATGACGCAGAAAAACAGAATAAAGAGAGTGGAACGTTTCATGGAGATTCGTGCCTTGTGTTGGGTCCGGTTACATGTTTTGATAGTGGTATTAATTTCGAATCTCCATGATAGCGGAACGCGGACCCCGCGTGAATGAGCCCTTTTCCGGAACGGTCTCAAATTTGAATACTCTTTCAGTTGAATGATGCCTCTCATGCCGAATGCAGGTTTCCCTCTGTCCCGTCGTCATTTTCTACAATCATCCTCAGCCGCCCTGCTCGCTGGTGTGGGCCTTTCCAGCCTGCCTGGTTCAACCTCTGCGGCTGACTATACGAAACCCGTTCCCGAAGCGGCGAACCTCACTCCCTACCTGAACAAGGGACGGATGCTATTCCGCTGGAATGATCTCGCTCTGGGAGCGTATCGAACCGGCGCACATGAAAAGTATCCCTACTTCTATCCGCTGAACGGTCTGCAGAGTAATCTTCCGTTGACGACCGAATCGGCCCAACCTTATCCGCATCATCGCGGGTTATGGCTCGGTTGTGACCCACTTAGTGGGGGCAACTACTGGAGTGATGGCCCCATTGAACAGGGACAGATTCAATCGACGAATATCGAACTGATGGGCACTCCGACGGAAACGTCGTTCTCGTTCAAAAATAGCTGCCAATGGGTGGGACCGAATAACTCAAAACCGTTTTCCGATGAGCGCGAATTCACCATCACGATACTGGACGACAAAAGTTGGGCGATCGATGCGAAGCTGATTGTCTCTGCGGAAGAGGAAATCGAAATCAAACGCGCCAAGCATTCGTTCTTCGCTCTCCGCTGTGCACCGGACATCGCGCCGATGTACGGCGGAACGTTGATGAATTCCGAAGGGGGAACCGGCGCCGAAGGGACCTATGGTAAACCGGCCCACTGGTGTGGTTATCATGGCCAGCGAAAAGGGAACCCGGACATCGTCGAGGGAATCGCCATCATGAATCACCCTGAAAACTTCGACGGAGACTGCCCCTGGTTTACCCGGGAATATGGGCATCTCTCCCCTTCTCCCTTTGAGTTTTTGAAAAAACCTTATAAAATGGGAGTCGGTGAAAAACTCCTCTTACGCTACCGGGTTGTGATGCACACCGGAACGCCGCAAGAAGCGGGTCTCGATCAGATTTATCAAGATTGGCTCCTGACCGCCTGAAAAAATCCAGACGGTCAAGTTTCGAATAATTACTTCCCTCATCTGAGGGTTTCTCATAATTCTCTGTAAATTCAACCTTTCACTTAAACAATTAAAGAAGAATGCAATTCTGAAGCCTGGCTTCCAAGTCCTAATTCCTCGCACTACCTGATTTCTGCGGGGCAAATGATGAAAATTTCAGGTTTCTAAAATCGGGATACCTTATTTCTAATTTTTCTTAATTAAAAACTGTGAACCCTCCCGATTTTTTGCGTTATACAGTCTGGGCTTTTTCGCCCGGTAAACAGGAGACGGAAAACGTTTATCCTCGATCCAGAATGACCCGCTTGGAGCTCGGCTCCTTGTGCGGCAATTTTACGGATCCAGTCATCAGGTTTTCCGTCTGACATCGTTTCATCCCTGTTATTCTGTTTGCACTTCAGCAGGTTTGATTCTCATTAAGATGTTCGTTCTTCGTACGAATGAACAGGATCAAACCCACCATGGTTCACGGTTCGCTTTCGCAGGCCTATTCGCCGCTGCGCGTTGCGCTCCGATTTCACAACTGGTCTGGCTTTGCGTCTGGATGAGAATCCGTCCCGCCTCAAGAAAGACTGGATTGTTTACGTCACCCCCAAATTGGTTCCGGCAAATGTCGGGGAACCAACGCGGGACCTATCGGCAGTTTCCGTCTCCTCCGCTCAACTGATCCGCAGTATTCACTACTCAAAGATCGATTGCGGAAACTGTTCCGGAATTTTCACCCTGAAGCACACCCTCAAAATCGGAACGAATCACGTGACACATCGGAACCAGACTCAGACAACCGAAGCCCCCACGCCATCTTCCGCGAAACAAACCGTCGAGTGCCAGCAGTGCTCGAAACATATAATTTTTACCAGGCCCCTTCCTCCTCGAGTAAAACCGCTCTGCAAAACCTGCCGCACTCGGCGAGATGAAGAAGCGGCTTTCAAGATACTGGGAGAAACCCAGGTCATCTCGGCCTCTCAGACACAACCTCTCCCTGCCTTAAAGCCCAAGTCCTCCAAAAAACAATCGACACCTCGATCGAGTTCTCTAATCAAAGGGCTGGAAAAACCGTTTCCCCGAGCAAAACCGCGAAAACGATATCTTCTCACCACGATGTTCGTCGCATTGACGATGACGTTGCTGCCGGCGATATATATCAGCATGGTGGCTGCGGCCGCGTATGGTCTGGCGAAGTTAACGATGTCCAGCTTTCTGTTTGATCTGCTTCCCACCGCACTTGCCTGGACCATTTATCTCTCTGCGATTCTCGTCATGACCAGTCTGATCGCAATGATGCTCAAGCCGCTCTGGGCTCCTCCCTCGCGTCGAAAACGACAACGGGCACTTAAACCCGACCAAGCCCCGGTATTGTTTCGATTTGTGCAATCGATCGCACATGTCGTCAATGCTCCCCTGCCCAAGTCGATTCACGTTGTGCTTGAACCCAATGCGGCGGCTCATTTTCGGCGCGGCTTGCGGGGCATTCGCAAAAATGAACTTGTGCTGACAATTGGATTGCCTTTGCTGACCTCGATGAACCTGTCGCAGTTTGCCGGTATCATCGCGCATGAGTTGGGACATTTCAGTCAGGGGACCGGCATGCGGCTGCGAAGCATCGTCATCGCCATTCACGACTGGTTCGCCAAGATCGTGCTCGAACGAGACGCCTTTGATGACGAACTTCAGGAACTCGTCCATTCCGACACCTACGTGATGCGTTTTGCCGCCCGATTTTTTCTGACGCTTTCCTGGGTTGTCCGAATCATGTTCTGGCTACTCCTGGTCTGGGCGAAAGCTCTATATTGCCTCCTCTCTCGGCAGCTTGAATTTGATGCCGACAGTTACGAATGCCGACTGGTAGGACCGGAAGTCTTTGAAGAATCGCTTAAGACAATGAACAAGCTGCAATTAAGTTTTGAGGCCGTCCTCAGTGAAATCCTCCGCGAAGCGAGCCGCGTCCGGAGCACCACTTACGAATTCCCCGAGAACCTGCCCCGTCTCGTCAGCGAGCACAGCAAGCGGCTCTCCCCGGATCTACTGGAACTGGTCAATCATATGGTCTACGAAAAGCAGACCTGCTGGTTCGACTCACACCCGTCCGATGGCGAACGCCTCGAAGCCGCCTGCGAACTCGGTTTCGAAGGCCAATACAAAAACAGCTACCCAGCCACCGTCCTCATCCCCAGCTTCGACACCATCGCCAAAAAAATGACCGCGAAATCATTCGCCTCGCTGTCGGCGTGGTTGTAAGAGGGAGGGGGAAGTATTTTTTTAGCTTATAATATCCCAACATCAGTCATCGAGAGTAAATTTGAAGTGAACAACAGAGTAGAAAACACGAGAGAAAATCGCTGACGATTGCTATAATCTTTGTTGTTGTGGCTACGCCGATGTGCGTTAGATCGCAGCCGTTCAGTCTATTTGAAAGCATCGACCAAGTTTACACATAATCAGGCTCTCAAAGGTGGAACATGTCAGATTATCACCCATGTTTTTCATATGATGGACCTGAGTTTGCCCACTTCTGCAATCACATCAATGCTCGCTTGTGCGTTAAAGACTTCTTATACAAGACGCGTGAGCTCGGCATAAAAGATTACGACCCGAATACCCCAGTAACGCTTGTTTTTCCTATCAACCATGAAATTGCAGTGAAACCACTTTTTGAAAGCGATTACTCCACTTTAATCAAGACCATATGTAATCGCACCGAAATTACTCCACACTCAATTGACTCTTTCCGTTCCGAACTGGATGACCAGTTATTAGCCTTCTTCATTGATGCAATCACGGTACAAGCCAAGCAAGTATCAGTGGAATACGATTCATCGAGACCAGCATTTCTCATTCAGCTTCCAGACCTGTTGTCTGATCTCGTCCTTGCACCGCTCTCTCAACTGCATTCTGAGATCGTGGAAAGTTGTCGACATTTTGCAGAGATGATTGAAGCGGTCGGCGGTAATCATACGTGTCTCTTTCTCAATGCGCATGCATCATCAGCCTTTTCGATGTTTATTTTTACTTGGATGGCGAACCGAATGCATATTCCACTAACCTTCGGCGACAACAATAGTACCATCGCAGTGATATGACCATCGAAACCATTCATCCAGACGACCCACGCCTTCGGTTGCCGGCGTTTCACAATATTTACCCAGTGTTCAATGAGGTACATCCAACCGGCGGCACCGATGAATTCGATGACGTTCCATTCACGAACATATTCTTGGACCACAACTACGGCCGTGTATTCACCCCCGAACGCTCGATAAAACACGCCATCTATGGTCGAACCGAAAAAATGAATTACTACGTCAGTATCAACGGACTCAACATTGTTGACGAGTTACGAGTACCCTACCGGCGCATTCCAATTTTCTCTGTAGACGATTTATCTACTATCTCTGTCGCTGTTAAAGAACTTGCTGCCACTAACAAAAATCACACGTTGCTTCTGCGTGGCCAAGGCAAGACGTACATGCTTAAAAGAAGTGCGGTTGAAAAGGAACTGCTGTATGGTGAGGAGGTAAATGAACCATCGTTCCTCCCCAGTTTTTTGCGTGCCAATTTTGATGAGTTGACCTTACAGTCAATCTGGCACAATCAAGCAGCGCTATTGCTCAATGACATAGGGTTTGATTACCAATCGATTCTGCCAGAATCTCAAATGCGAGATTACTGGAATGATGTCACTGCACTTCGAAGAACCTCTGGTTATGATGGTTTTGCCCTTGGACTCGCTCAACATTACGGCCTTCCCAGTGTTGGTCTTGATTTAACTGATGAATTAAATGTTGCGGCATGGTTCGCACTTTATTCTATCACAATTGACGATTATGGCCGAGCAACTTGTGCTGTCGGATCAGAAGATGCAACTCCTACGGTATTCGTTTTCCGGTGTCCGTATGACACCGTTTTTAACTATAGAGCTGTCCGACCGAAACAATTCCCAAATGGTCGCCCAGATCGACAGTGCGCATGGTTCGCTCATGTGGGGTGGGGTGCCGCAGAAAATCAAATGGGCAGCTACTTGATGTGTGGCTTTCGCCTAAAGGTGAATGTTTCAGACCAACTACCTTCCAACTATTCAAGGTACCTTTTCCCAAAGACGGAAGATGATCTCATCTTGCAATTTTTTCTCACAATGAAAGGAAAGGCAAAATATGAAGGCGAAGCCCAGCGAGCCTTGCAACGAATATACCACTTCGATTGAATCATCTCTAACGACGAATTTCTTGAAAGTTAAAATCAACGTACCACATCTCAGTCTGGTAATATGGGAACTTTGTCTTTCTACTATTCGATTCCCTAACTCATAAGTTGTAGAAATACTTCAACCACACCCAACATCCCCCTCCCCCCCAATCCCCCTTTGCGATCTCTCCTGGTTTCGATAAAATTCGTCTTGTCATTTCTCCCAACCGCGGCCAACGGATGGCCCTTTCCGGAATGCCTTCTTTTCTAACCCATTGAGCAAGGATGCGATGAGCAGTCTGTCCCCCCTAGAGCCCTCTTCCAGTCGCTGGCGGCGCTGGGTGGTGGATCAGGAAATCCACTGGAAACGGGCGGCGTTGATTTTGGGGTTGGTGGCTTGTCTCGTCCCGTTTTTGCAGTTGTGGACTGAGCCGCGCGGTGATTTCAAATTGCATTACGAATTCGCTCGGCGATTGTGGCAGGATGAGCTACTTTATTTCGGCGGACACGATACGCCCTACCCACCTTTCTGGGCCGTAGTGCATCTTCCCTGCTTGTTGGTAACCAATCATCAGGCGCAGTTACTGTTGTACCCACTTTTTCTGGGAGCCTTCGGCCTGCTCGTCTACTCGCTCAAACAGGTTGTGCGACAACAGGAATTAAAACAACAACAGAAACCCGTCCCGCTCTTCTGGATCGCAGCCGGGGCAACGTTGTTAACGTCGCGATTTCTGCTGCGCGATATGACCGAGTGCGGCGTCAATTTACTACTGGTCGCCGGGGCTTGGTGGGCACTCGTTCGCTGGCAGAAGGGAGATGACCGGTCCGCCGGAATTACACTCGGTTTGTTAACCGCATTGAAATGCACTCCCGCGCTCTTTATCGCCTGGTTCGTCTGGAAACGGCAATGGAAAGTGGTGCGTTCCGCCATCGGGACTATTCTGATTTGCATGTTGATCCCGTTGATCTGGATGCCGTTGCCACTCTATATCGAAACGATGCATTACTGGGGGCTGACCCTCTTTACGGGGATGGGAACGGCCGATCCATCGCAAGGCGTGCTCGGTGTTGAACCCCTGCAGAATATGTCATTGAAACCGGCTATCGGTCGATTCCTCATGCATCTTCCGGAAGGACATGTTGCCCGGATGGAACATCCGTTGTATCTCGACTTTTTTAATCTGGGGCCAGTTTGGGCAGGCCGCCTGGCCTGGCTCGTCATGGGCGGACTGCTCGGTCTCATTCTCACACGCATTCCGCGGCAAGTTAGTGACCGGAATGAGGAACAGATCGGATGGGAATACGCCTTGGGCTCGATTCTGATTCTGCTCTATTCACCGATTACCTGGGGGCAACATTGTGTCGGGCTGTTCCCACTCTTCTTTCTGGCAGGACAAAAACTTTACCGAGAACGAAAGTGGTCAACGGCATTAACGGGCCTGCTTGGCTTTTACATCTTGATCAACCTCGTTCTGAACCGAGGGCTGATCGGAAAAGATTTCACCTGGTTGATCGACAGTTATCATCTACCCACCTTGAGCATTCTCTTGTTCGTTCCCCTGCTCCTTCGTTTCTCACGCCAGCCGGAATCGGAGCAATCGCTCGAATCGGTTGCACTGCCCGTCACTCTTCAAACCGAACCGGAAGCAGTTTGAGCCTCCGCCGTGTTTCCATCAGAAGAATGCCAAATACTGTACGTTTGCAGTTACAGTTCACTTCTTGATTGCTTCAACATGGCGTGTCACTTAAGGTGGTAAAGAAGATCAGTCCCGTCACCTTCTTTACCGGATTATTTCTCAGATGCGCTACTCTCGACTCTTCCTGCTGCTGTTTGTTGTTCTGCCTGTGGGCCTTTCCACCCAGCTCCAGGGAGCCGACAAACCGAACATTATCTACATCATGGCGGACGACCTCGGGTATGGTGACCTAAGTTGTTACGGCCAGAAATTGGTACAGACCCCGAATATTGATAAACTGGCCGAAGAAGGCATGCTGTTTGAGCAATTCTACGCTGGCTCGACGGTCTGCGCTCCTTCTCGTTGTGTGCTCATGACCGGTTTACACACGGGACACTGCTACATTCGGGGCAACAAACGGATCAATCTGCCACCGGAAGAACAAACGGTCGCCGAAGTGCTGAAGCCGGCGGGATACAAGTCCGGACTGTTCGGCAAGTGGGGGCTTGGTCAGGAAGGGACTGTAGGTTTGCCAACGAGACAAGGCTTCGACGAATTCTTCGGTTACCTTGATCAACGACATGCGCACAATTACTACCCCACCTTTTTGATTCATAACGAAGAACGTTACCCTCTGAAAAATGTGAACCCCAATGAAAATGAGGATGGCTCCGGTAAAGCGACTGAGAAAGTCGAATACAGTCACGATGTGATCGTCGAGCAGATGCTGCAATTCGTTGAAAAACATCACGCCGAACCCTTCTTCGTTTACTGGGCTGATACAATTCCGCACGCCAATAACGAAGCCCGTGCCGAAGGCATGGAAGTTCCCGATCTGGGTCCGTACGCGGAGACCGACTGGGCTCCCGGTGAAAAAGGGTTCGCAGCAATGGTCGCGCGGCTTGATGCCAATGTCGGTCGCTTAATGAAAAAATTGAAAGAACTGGGAGTCGATGACAACACGATTATCTTCTTCACCTCCGATAACGGTCCGCATAAAGAAGGAGGCCGCAATCCGGAATTCTTCGACTCGAACGGCCCTCTGAAGGGAATCAAAAGAGAGCTGTATGATGGGGGGATCCGCGTGCCGATGCTGGTCCGCTGGCCGAGCAAAATCAAAGCGGGTTCCCGCTCCCAGTACACAGGTTACTTTGCTGACTTCCTACCCACCGCCGCTGAACTGGCGGGGGTCTCCGCTCCAGAAAACCTCGACGGACTCAGCTTCGTCACGGCACTAACTGGAAATCCGGCTGATCAACCCCAGCATAAATACCTCTATTGGGAATTCTACGAACAGGGTTCCCGGCAGGCGGTTCGATTCGGTGATTACAAAGCCATCGTCGAACCGATGGGAAGCAACCACATTGAAATTTATAATGTGACCGAGGATATTGGTGAAGAACAGGATCTGGCCGAGAAACGTCCGGACCTGGTAGAACAGGCGCTGGCTTATATCAAAGAAGCCCATGTTCCTTCTCCCGATTGGAAAATTCCCCAGCAGAAAAAGCGTGATTGATCTTTCCGCTCTGAAGAATTCGCAATCCATCCCCGTTTTTTTGAATTGCTTCCTCACACAACTATCCAGAAAAGAGCCCTTATAGATGACTTCGAGTACGTCGACTCTTGTTAACCCGATCGAAATGATTAAACCCCGTCGTAAAGTCACCGGTTACTCGGCGATTCTACTCCCTTTCCTCGAAAACGGTGATGTGGACTGGGAGTCATTCTGGAATCATTTAACACGGACCGTGGAGGCCGGACTGACCCCCGCCGTCAATATGGATACGGGTTACATCAACCTGATTGATTGCGAAACACGTCTGGCTGTTCTGAAGGCAACTCAACAGCTACTCGGTGACAAACCCTTCGTGGCAGGCGCATTCGTCAAAGATCAAACCGGCGCTCGTTTCGATGGCGACACCTATAAGAAACGGATGGAAGAAATTCAAACACACGGAGGGACTCCGGTGATTTTCCAATCATTTGGATTGGTGGAACAAGCCCCCGCACAGATTCTGGAATCTTATCGGGAACTGGCAACCGCCTGTGACCAGTTTCTCGGCTTTGAACTCACCACCGATCTCGCTCCGTTCGGCGCGATCTACGATCTGGAAACTTACGCCGGTTTGATGGAAATCCCGCAGTGCATCGGGGCGAAACATTCCTCGTTTCACCGCGAACCGGAATGGGACCGTCTGCTGTTACGCGACCAGAAACGTCCCGACTTCACAGTCTTTACCGGAAATGATTTCGCGATTGATATGGTGATGTACGGCAGCGATTATCTGTTGGGATTAAGCACATTTGCTCCGGATCTTTTCGCGAAACGAGACCGGATGTGGGAGGAAGGAGATTCTGCGTTTTACGAATTGAACGATCAACTGCAATACCTGGGTTACTTCACTTTCCGTGCTCCTTCCGCCGGATATAAACATTCGGCTGCCCAATTCCATAAGCTTCGTGGCTGGCTCGGCTGTGATGACACACATCCTCAAAACGCCAAACGACCCACCTCGGACATCGAAGTCCTCCGCGAACTGGGACAACGCATGGGGGTGGTTCAATAAGGAAGGCCGCCTTCTCTCCGGAAACCGTCCATCGGAATGACGAATAATATACGGGTCACCCATCATGAGAAGGTGACTAAGGGCTTCGCTCCCGTTTGCGTTGGACGATAAAGCTGGGCTGTTAATCCACGCTGATTGATGGTTCCAAGTAAGCGTCCTTGGTCCACAATCAATCCGTAATCGGTTCCTTCATCCCGAAGCATTAACAGGGCTTGCAACTTGGTGTTTTTGACATCCACTTCCGGCATGACGCGCAGGACATCGTTTAGTTCTTCCGGGTCAAGCAAGACATCAACCACACGCAGATAGGCATACCATTCTTTCGGTTTTCCCTTCCGATGCAACAAGACGTGAGTTAACCCATACCGTCGTGCATACTGGAGCACTTCTTCTTTCGTTGCTTCTTCCGATAATCCCAGAATTCGGTCCAACGGCGTCATTGAGGAGGTCACCGGGCGATCGGCAATCTGCATTAACCCGCTAATGAGATTACTTTGAACTTCCGACAAAATTCCTTCTTGATGCCCCTGACTGAGGACCTGTACCAAACGCGTTCGCCCGAGGAATAGTTCCAACGTTCTCTGTTCGGCTCCCGAGAATCGTTCTATCAATTTGGTGAACCCAATGAGGGGCAAACTGACGATCCAGAAGGCGTAATAGAACCCCGTAAACAGTCGAACATTTTTCCGTAGCAATGATAACGGTGACCGGTAATACAAATTCTTGGGAACCAGTTCTCCAAAAATAAAGATGATCGGTGAGAAGACCAGCGTAGCCGCGACTTCCATCCAGTCCCCCTGCGAGGTCGGGATCTGGCTGGTTCCATGCCCGATGGCGAAGGTAGTGATGTAGTTCGCTATGTTATTGCCGATCAATGTTGTCGCGACAAAACGGCTCGGGTGATGGGAAAACCAGAGCAATCTTTGAGCTGTTTTGTCACCGCCCTGCGCATCCAGATTCAACCGCAGAAAACTGGCTCGATAAAATCCCGTCTCGCTCCCACTGAAAAACGCCGAGAGGCGCAACCCGACCACAAGCAAGATCAGTGAGACAACGAGATGTAATAACGCAGACATATTCCGTTTTCTTCAGATCAAAAAGGCTTTGGTTAAAATTCCGACGGTATCGGCTGGCGACTGACGAGCAACCGATATTGTCCGACTTTGGAAACGTGAACCACCTTAAAATCAAACCCTTGCCAACTGACATGATCTCCCAACTTCGGTAAACGGTCGAGTTGCTCCGAGAGCATGCCGGTAATTGTTAACTGGCCATCCTGAGAATTCTGAAATTCGATATCAAACCGGGCGCAGAAATGCCGCAAGGTCGTTAAACCCTCCACATGATATTTGCCAGGACCAATCTCCAGGATGGGATCTCGACGCAACAAGCGCCGGGTGCGGGAAGGTTGCGGCATCAGGATGGTATCGAGCAAATCCTCCTGGGTAACGACGCCAATCGTTTCACCATATTCATTCACAACGGCCGCTACGGCGGTGTAGCGTTGTTGCAGCATTTGTAAAGCAGTTGCCAGATCGGCACACCAGGGAACGTATACAAGTTCATCTAACGTTAGCTCTCGTTCTTTCCCATTCAGGTTCGTGAAGTTTTGCAGCGAAAAAACCGCGTTCGCTTCCCCCTTCTCTTTCTCATTTTGAACGAGAATGAAATCTCCCTCGGGTGTGATGCTTTTGAGCTTGTCTAACTCCAGTGGCCCGGTGAGTGTCTCATACGTTCCACGTGGGCGCATGATTTCTTCAACTTTGATCTCCGAAAGATCCAGAATGTTGTGCAGCACCTGCTGTTCGATTTTTACGATTTCCTCGGAGAGCTGAAAGGCATCAACCGCCCGTTCCAGATCCTCCGGATGGAGTACCGGCTCCCGTTCGACGGTGGGCCAAAGTGTCCGGCGGACAAGCCTCGTCACCCAGGAAAGCGCGGGAATGATAGGATCGAGTACACGCACGGCCGCAGCCAGTGGCCAACTAGCCGTCGTGGCCACTTTCCGTCGGGCAAACACGGCGATACTTTTGGGAAGAACTTCTCCAAAAAGAATTAACCCGAACAGGCTCAGGATCCCGAAGACCCCTGCGGCAACATTCAACTCTTTTGAAGTGAGACGCTGGGTGATGACAATACTCACGGCGAAGTAGAGCAGGTTGATCACCAGGTTCCAGAAAAGAATCGCTGTTAGCAGGCGGTCGGGATTACTGAGCAAAACAGCGACGAGACGTTCGCGTGGTTTACCGACTCGCAAGGTGCGAATTTCGTCGTGCGATAGATAGAAAAAGGATGTTTCCGAACCGGAGAAAAAACCGGAAGCCAGAATCAGAATGATCATGGCGATCAGGCCGGAATACCAAAGTTCAGCAGACTCGATAAATTCAGTCATCGAGTGGTCAATTCCCTCCTGGGAGTATCATTACGTACTGGCGTCAGGTCCAGAAATCTGACGCTACCATTTTACGCTACCTTATTCCACCCAGATTCGCAACGAGAATGTGAGCACCGACGATTCCCAGCTAGGATTTGTCATGCGCCGAGCGTCCGAGAGCCACGTCGAATTCGCTGATGGCGGGAATCATCATGGCCACTGTTGCAAACCCGTAGGCCCCGACAATCGCCAGGCAGACCCCCAATGTTCCAGCCAGCAAAAATTCGGTGATTGCGTAAAACGTCAAGAAGGGCAATACACCCGCAGCCATCGTTAATGCAATCGACGGATTCTTATTTGTCAACGTCGTTCCCAAACCAATCCCCCCCGCCAGAATGAAGACGAGGAAACTGGGGATTTGCAGAATGAATGACCCACGGGCTTCCACCAATAGAATCATGAAGATGAAGATTCCAATGAAGAGGAAGAACATCGTTCCCAAACTGGCTGCGATCGATTGACGGGTCCGGTCGTAACTGAATCCGGAATGTAACCCAAGCATGGCGGCAAACAAAACCAATACCAGAAATCCGAGTGAAGTGAACAAGACCTGCTCAAACTCCAGCCCCCGCAGATAATACACGTAACCTAAAAGTACCACCGGCAGAACGACCAGTTCTTTGGTGTTAAATAAAATGCCCCCCAGCTTGCCGAAGATAAATTCTCGCGGGCTAACATCGGTGACGAGGAGTAGTTCTAAAGTTAAACCATCTCGCTCGTTTGTCAGCGCAGTGACGGCTTGAGCATTGATCAGAATCAAACTGAGTAAGGCCAGTCCCACAAACATTAATCCGGGAAATGAAATCAAACCCATGATCAACGATTGCTGTTCGGGGTGAAACGCCGAGTCATAAAAAATGTAACCTACATAAACGGCAATCGCGATGTAGACAACTTTGATCAGAGCAATTTTTCGCCCGTAGGCTCGGGTGCAAATCTCTCTCCAGAGAATGGGGTTATCCCAGACAGCGCGATGTTTAGTCCGTCCCGGAATGATTTCATCCGATTTTTCTTTCGCCGCCAGATAAACAAACCGACTCGGGTTCCACTTTCTCAGTTTGTAAGAAGTGATGAGATTCAGCACAATCCCCAAACCGGTCAAGGCGAGAACCGGCTTCAGTGCCACCAGTTGTCCTTGTGCGGAAACAGTGAACGGGTCCAGAATCTGAAACAGCGCGCGGAAGGGATCGAACAGGGCCACATACTGTCCCGCCGTTGAATTTTCTCCCAACAAGGCGGTCACGATCTCCAGGATGGCGATAAACAGACCGGCCCCCATCACGGAAATAGCTAAAGTTTGGAACGTTTTATCCCGCCAGTAAGCAATCAGGGTCGACCAGCTTCCCGCAGTAAAAGCGGCTGCCAGGCAGAGGAGCAAGACCCACAAAATCTGATCCGTGGTGACGCCCCCCATCTGCTGAATCAAAAAGAAAACCGGGGCCGAAGCACCAATTAGAACAGCTACGATGAGCAGGCTGGAGAACAACTTCCCCAACACCAGTTCCCGGCTTTTCATGTCGGTCATCAAGAGCAATAACAGGGTTCGTCCATCTTTCTCTTGCGAGACATTACTGGCACAAAACAAGAGAGCGAAGAACATCACCAGGCAAAGCTGAACGGTGGAGACCAATTGAAAAACTAACGTTCCGAATCGAGAAATCTCTCCGATGTTGCTCACTTCCTGCCAACCGAAGGTCGTTTGACTGGCAGTATAAAGCAGCAGAAAGAGCGCACCGATGTAACCGATGCGAATCAGAAAATGTTTTATGGACCGAGGGGCAACGCGGGCCTCCCGGGCAAAAATCGGTCCCGCGAACACGGTGGACTCCTGCAGGGGAACTGGACAGATCATCGTAAACGGAAGCCAGCCACAGTTCAGAACCTGTAGAGAGCTTTCTTCTTGTACGTTTGGATGGCCGGAATTGTTTACGATAGTTAAGAAAAGAGAGAAGAAACGTGAGAACTCACTTGGATAGATGTGCCCGAGTATAAAGGGGGACCGAAGGGAATCCAAGGGGGGAGATCAGGTCGTTCCGGCTGATTTAGCGGGGTACTGGCCGCTTCCCTGATGCAATCCTCACCGTTTCTCCGGAGATAGTGTACAGCGCACACCCCCCCCCTAGCGCAGGCTCCTCGAAACTTTGCTGACCTCAGTTGGCTTTCGGCGTCGAGACTCCCATCTCGGCCAGCGTTTCGGTGATCATTCTGATCAACTGCTGGATATCCTCCGGGAACACATGGCCGATATTTCCAATGCGAAAAGTATTGGCCTGACTCACTTTCCCCGGGTAGAGCACAAATCGCTTCGACTTCATCCGATCATAAAAATCAGGGAAGCGGAACTGGTTACTCTCGGGATAAAGAAACGAGGTGATAATGACCGACTGAAATTCATCCGCCAGCAAGGTCTCTAACCCTGCCTTGCGGAGGCCAGTTACCAATGACTGTTGATTTTGTTTATACCGAGCATGCCGGGCGACTATTCCTCCTTCCTGATCCAGTTCCAGCAAGGCTTGCAAGAAAGCCAGTACAACATGTGTCGG
>JAGQQC010000479.1 GCA_020426395.1 Planctomycetaceae bacterium | reverse complement strand
CAGACGGAAATTCCCACTTAACGTAATTCTAAAATCGTCATTTCGGCTTTTATCTTGTATCTGCCGAGGTCACAAATAGGGTTGAACCCCTTCCAGCAGCATTCCGACAGTCAAACTCCAGCCGTCAATCAGAACAAACAGCAACAATTTGAACGGTAATGAAATCAGTACGGGAGGTAACATCATCATCCCCATGCTGATCAGAATCGTCGCGATCACCATATCGATGACCAGAAACGGCAGATAAACTTGAAACCCGATGACAAAGGCGGTTTTCAACTCGCTCAACATATAGGCAGGAAGCAGAATCGATAGCGAAACATCCTCATAGGTTTCGGGAGGAGTCGCTGGAGCCCCTTCGGTACCGGGGTTTTGATATTCCCATAACTGCAAGACGGTATCACCATTTCCCGTGTATTCGATCTGATCGATCATAAACCCGCGGACGGGAGCGGCTGTGCGTGCATAGGCTTCTTCCAGGGTGATCGGAGCGTGTCCCGGTTCCGGACTGGAATAAGGTTTGATGCCTTCGTTGTAAGCCCGTTCCCAAACCGGAGCCATGACAAGAAAGGTCATGAACATACATAACGCGATGATGACCTGGTTCGGAGGTAATTGTTGTGTGCCCAATGCCTGGCGTAACAAACCGAAGACGACCACAAAACGGATGAAGCTGGTGGTCATGATCAGTATGGAAGGGGCCAGACTGATGACCGTCAATAAGAGCATCACTTTCAACGTGGAACTGAATCCTCCCGGGGAGAGCATTTGATCGACGTCAATGAGTGGAGGAGACTGTAATCCGGAGGAACCTTCCGTGGCGGTCGAGCCTTGAGGCAGAAAATTGGGGAGCGTGTTAGGAGTATTCAAGTTCGAATTTTGAATTGACCGGGGTTGCGCATTATTCACCGGAACCGCCGGGCCTGATTGGGCTTGAATCGGCGAAGTTAAAGAAACCGTCAACAACAAGACCGGAATCAAACGGAAAAAACGTCGCCAACAGGTTCTGGGGTTCTTATTCAAAGCAGACTTATACACGGGGCACCTCCACTGAACGACTTGTCGATCGACTGGAAGTGGCGTTACTGGCGGTCGATTTGGCATTTAAGGCTGAGGAAGGCGATTGTGATTTTTTAAGAAAAGAACCCAGTGCCGAAGTGAATACCGTATCGGACTGGGACGAACGGGCCATTCCCGAAAGAAAATCAATCTCCACGGGATCCGTAATTTCTGTCAACGTTCGTAATCCATCTGCCGACGCTCCGAGAACAAGCACTCGGGAACCTAATCTCACCAGACAAATCGAATGATTTTTATTCAGCTTCCGCTCCCCGAGTACAGTGAGTGACTCGGTGGGAATGGGGATCGAGGCTCCGGGGATATGACGTTTCCAATAGCGGGCCGTAATTAGAATCAGAAAAACGACGAACATGACTGCCGTCAGCAATTTTCCGGGTGAGACGAGCGTTAATTTCTTGCTGGAATCGGAACCCGCATCTTCTTTTGTGACCTTTTCCGATCCCCCAATCATCCGTGATTCGGGCGAAGCCGATTTTTTGACTTCCACGGAGGCCGAAGCGGGAAGTCCATTTGAAGAGGCCTCTGTTACTCCAGGAGAAAGCTGTCGAAACTGATCGACACCTTGGCTGGATCTATTTTGGTTTTGAAGCGGATCCGATAGCCCGTTACCGTTCGGCTGGAGAGACTGGCTCGAGCGTTCCGTCGGATACTGAAAACCGGAGGGCTGATTGTTTAACCGGTTGGAACTGTTTTCCCTGAGTGGATTTGAAACGCGAGGAGCCTGAAACGATTCCTGGGCTTCCAGAATCGTTGAGAAAAAGAACCCCGTTAGCGCGCAGCACCAAACGAAGATGGACAATCCATTGCGTAAATTCATACTGACCAATCCTTTGGTCGTCTCGTTGGGAGAAAGAGAACAACTCAGGACGGATTTCTAGCAGAATTTACAATTTGCCTCTATAGCATTTCCAAGTCACTGTACAAAAAGGACGATTTGAGTCGATTTTGCACAGAAGCTGGACAAATCACAGGAAGCCTCTGCGATATTTGGGATTAGAAGTTTGGTGTCAGAATCTCAGCGACACGGACACAGAAATTGTCGTTCAGAACGAGGACTTCCCCACGGGCAATCAGCCGCCCATTGGCGATAATATCGACCGGATCCCCCGCCAATTTGTCGAGAGGAACAACGGCTCCCTCTTTGATGCTGAGGACTTCCTGCATCATCATATCGGTGCGACCAAGTTCGATATGCAGATCGAATTCGACATCTCGCAGTGCATTCAATCCCACCCCGCCAGCAGCACCAACATTGATGCCCCCAAAATCCCCGGGAGCAAATGGGGCTGGTTCTCCCAATTCACTGGGAATCTTTCCAAACTGGGTAATATCGGGAGCCACCGCCGCGGCCAGGTTCGCTTGCGCCTGATTCAGACTGGCTTCGGCAGGGCTGGCATCCCCCTGAGCGCCAGCCATCAAGGCGGCGATTTCATCCGGGTCAAGCATCAAGCTGTCCCCTCCGCCCCCACCTGGAGCAGCAGCGGAGGCAGCCGGTTCAGGAGGTGGAGCCGGCGCGCCTCCGCCTCCACCCATATTCAATAAGGCTTCAATTTCATCCGGATTCAGTAGATCGTCATCACCACTCATGAGAAGGCTGCCTCCTGCGTGCGTCTCATTACTCAATCATCGATTGACGGCCAACTCTTCTTCTCCAAGAAAAGACTCCGCCTCCTGATTCACCTCACCAGCAGGTGTGGGAAAATTACTGTTCGATGATTTTGAATTCCGTGATCAGAATTTCGTTTACATAACTTTTTCTGAGCACTTTATTTATCTCGTCCTTGATTTGCCGTTTGATACTGTTGAGATAAGGATCCTTAAGGTCTTCATACGGGGCATTTCGAGCCACCCGTTCGACCGCTTCCTTTACTCGTCGCTCGGCCGTTTGCGTTACCGCAACCTGAAAATCGGTCTCGTTGGAAGGACTCGTTGTGGCTGAAAGATGAAACGAGACGTGAACGACTCCTTCATCAATCGCCGAAGTATTCGTGCAGTTGAACGAGTCAATAACGACTTCTGCATCTGTTACTGAACTGGCTCCGTCATTGAAGTTATCCTCGTCAAACTGACCCTCGATTGTTTCTTCTTCCGTAACTTCGGTCGCAGGAACAGCGGGCCGGCTTAATAACCACCAAACCACAATGACCTGTAACCCCAGTACAACGGCCAGTAAAGCCCCAATTTTGATCAATTTTGTCGTGGAACTACCCGACTCGGATCCGACTAACTGTTCAGTAGAAGCTTCATCGGTACTCATTGAGTTCTTCCTTCCTGATGACAAATATAAAACCGGGTAAAACAGGCCGAATACACAACC
>JAGQQC010000478.1 GCA_020426395.1 Planctomycetaceae bacterium | reverse complement strand
CTGATTGAACCTGTTACGGGTTTGTTCAACCGATGGGCATTACCACTTCTTTCCCATCTACCGACCTGTCTGCTGTCTTGCTGACACAGATTCTGACTGTCATGGAATTCATTCAGACCGGTTCCTGTTGTTTATTTCTCGATGTTAATTATTACCAAGATCAGGATTTCCCACGATGAGCACAGCTGACGACACACCACAACCTGAAGCTTCCGAAGCCCCCGGTGCTGAAACTCGCCAGGCACCGACCATTTCTATCGACGATTCCGAAATCATGGCGGGGTATGCCAATTTCTGTCGCGTTTCCAGCACCCCGGAAGAAATGATTCTGGATCTCGGATTGAACCCGAATCCCTACGGTGCCGCTAACACAAAAATCAAAGTCAACCAGCGAATCATTATGAATCACTACACCGCTAAACGACTTCTGGGGGCTCTGAATGCAGCAGTACAACGTCATGAAAGTGCGTTTGGCGTTCTGGAAACCGATGTCCGCAAACGTGTCAAAGAACCTGCTCAGAAATAATTTCCCAGATTTTGAAATAACATGACTTATTCCAGGCAGCCCATTGCTGTGGGCTGCCTTTTTTGTCAGCACACGTTAAGTTGGAACACGGACTGTCTTTCTTCAGAAAAACGATAAAATATGGCAAACGACTCTAATCCCTCAGATCCCTTTCCGGGCGATGAACGCACGGACCAACCAACTTCACACGAAATTCGACATAGTCAAGCTTCTGCATTAGTTCCGGAACATATCGCAACCGGTGTCTACAGCACGGGAGCAATGGTATTTCAAGGGGCGCACGAATTTGTCCTCGATTTCATGATGCGACTGGGAAAACCCCATCAGCTCGTCGCCCGCATAATTCTTGCTCCAACAGTCATACCCAGTATTTTGCGAGCACTACAGTCAAACCTCGATTCTTACGAAAAACAATTTCATCCCGAAAAGCAGCAAACCAAACGGACTGAAACAACCGTCCCCCCGACTTCGGTCGAAGATCCCAAAGAAGCCGTAAAAGAAGTCGAGGAAAACAAGGCCGAAGAACCGCAAATCGAAGAACAGAATCCGGAAGAGCCTAAGGAAGTATTCGAACAGCAGATTACTTCGCCTGGCCCGGGAAGCTCTGAGTCGATTGTTAATCCAAATCCGGGTGCCAAAGTGCAACCGACACCCGATCCGGAAGAACAAACACATCAGATCGAGGACCTGTATTCCGAGTTAAAAATCGCCCCAGAAGTGATGTCGGGCACTTACGCAAATGCAGTCCTGATTGGCCACTCGGCCAATGAAATCTCTTTTGATTTTATCACGACATTTTTCCCTCGCTCGTCTGTCGCCTGCCGCATTCATATGGCGATTCCGACAGCCCGACGTTTACACGATTCTCTTGCTCAGGCCCACAAACAATACCTTCGTCGTCACCAAAAACCGGTGCAACCTCCGCCCAGTCCGAAAGTTCGACCGGAAGATCCTCCTCCGGAAGCAACAGAGTAAAACCATTCGGGGGCAATCCATCGAAGGTTTACAAAATCAGCATCGCATCGCCGTAGCTGAAGAAACGGTACTCTGATTCAATCGCTTCCTGATAAGCACGACGGATCAACTCCCGCCCTGCCAATGTACTTACGAGAACCAACAAGGTTGATTTCGGTAGGTGGAAGTTCGTCAACAGTTGATCGACGGTACGAAATTGGTACGGCGGGCGGATGAACAAATTCGTTTCTCCTGACCACGGTTTTAGCTCCCCTTCTTGCGAAGCAGATTCCAAAGTCCGTACGGTCGTGGTGCCAATCGCGACAATTTTTCCCCCGTTCTTTTTTGTCTGTTGAACAACTTCAACGGTTTCAGCCGGAACTTCACACCACTCTGCATGCATTTGATGTTCGTCCAGCCTTTCGACTTTAACGGGTCGAAACGTTCCCAGTCCCACATGTAACGTAACCCAGACAACAGAAATCCCTCGCTTCTGGCATTGATTCAAAAGCTCAGGAGTGAAATGTAATCCGGCTGTAGGAGCTGCGACTGAACCAGGTTGTACCGCGAAAGTCGTTTGATATCGTTCCCGGTCAAAGGGCTTCTCGCTATCCCGTTTAATGTAAGGGGGTAGTGGTACTGAACCATAAAGATCCAGAAGTTCCAGAAACGGCCTGTCACTGAGAGGCTGCATGATCCAGCTACCTTCTTCAGGACAGTGTTCGATCAATTTTAGTTCCAGCGGCGGTAACTCTGCCGAAACGGCTCTTCTTTCAATCGGCTCTGGAACGAGGCTGAGGGTCTCCCCTGCCTGTAGTTTTCCCCGAGTCTGTCCAATAACCCGCCATGCCCCTTCTTCCGCTTGCGCCAGGTATAACCCTTCCCATTTGCCACCAGTCGACGTACGAAAACCGTGTAGCTTCGCCGGGATGACCCGGGTATTGTTTAATACCAGACAATCTCCTGGTTGCAGAAGCTCTGGCAATTCGCGAATGTGGCGATGTTCAATCAGCCCGGAATCCCGCCGAATGACCATCAAACGTGCCGCTGTCCTTTCTGAAGGAGGAGCTGCCGCGATTAGCCTTTCGGGGAGGAGATAGTCGTAGTCGCTGATTGAGTTCATGGGCTATGATGAAGAAAAAACGATTCGGTAACAAAAACGAATATCCAACGTAGGACGCGGTAACGATACACAACCCCTCTACAAAGCCCAAGCCGCTCCCTTCCCGAAAACTGATTTTGTCTTAAATGAAACAAACCCGTGTCTGAATCATCCCTTGAACAATCGAATAATCCATGCCGGGTCACATTCCTGATTACGGACCTGGACCAAGGGGGAGCAGAACAAGCACTCGCCGAACTCATAACCAGGCTGGACCGAACGCGTTGGTCCCCCTCTGTCCTCTGCTTGAGTGCTGAAGGTTGCCTGATGGAGCGTCTACGTGCGACCCACATCCCAGTTGAAGCTCTGGGCGCCAGGTCACCAAGCGAGTTTCCAAGATTATTTTTCCGTTTACGACGGCACCTTAAGAAACTTCAACCCGACTTGCTCTGCACGTACTTGTATCACGCGAATATTGCCGGACGACTCGCAGCCGCCACAATCCGCCCCCGTCCTCGCATATTTTCAGGAATCCGGGTCGCTGAAAAACGGTTCCGTTCCCGGCTCTGGCTAGATTGCCTTACGAACTGGCTCGTCAACGGTCACATTTGCGTCAGTCAGGATGTGGCCACATTCTCGCACGAGGTAGGGAAACTTCCCGCAAGTAAACTCCATGTGCTCCCAAATGGCATCGATGTCACGAGGTTCGACGAAGCGATTCCATTTGACTGGACTCAATTGGGGATCCCAGCCGACAGCCAGATCCTGCTCTACGTCGGCCGTAAAAAAAAAAAAAAAGGTTTATGACGGAGAGGACATCACGAT
>JAGQQC010000477.1 GCA_020426395.1 Planctomycetaceae bacterium | reverse complement strand
ACTGCGGCCATCCAGGTGCAGATGGTCGTAGTAAAACCCATCTTCTTCGTCCCACAAACCGGTTCCATCCAGCGAGTTCATCGCTTCGGCGATCGAAACGTAATGCTCGAAGAACTTGGAGGCCATGTCTTCGTAGGCAGGGTTCCCATCCGCCAGTTCAAAGGCAATCGATAACATACTGGAGCAGTAAAAGGCCATCCAGGCCGTACCGTCTGCCTGTTCGAGATGCCCTCCGGTGGGAAGAGGTTTGGAGCGATCGAAGATCCCAATGTTATCCAAACCCAAAAAACCGCCGCTGAAAACATGCTTTCCACGAATGTCTTTACGGTTCACCCACCAGGTGAAGTTGATAAGCAGCTTCTGAAAAACACGTTCCAGAAAATTGCGATCTCGTTCCTGCTCGGTGGACGTCATCTGATAGACGCGCCAACAGGCCCACGCATGCACGGGCGGATTGACGTCACTGAAATTCCATTCGTAAGCGGGCAATTGTCCATTCGGGTGCATGTACCATTCCCGCAGGAATAAAATCGCTTGCTCTTTGGCGAAGTTCGGATCGATCTTGGCAAACGGGATCAAATGGAACGCCAGGTCCCAGGCGGCATACCAGGGATACTCCCATTTATCCGGCATGGAAATGATGTTCCGGTTGTATAAATGCCCCCAATCCGCATTGCGAGTGGTCGGGGCTCCGGGAGAGGTTAACGTCGGTTTGACGTTCTCTTTACCGGAATTTTCCAACCAGCGTGGGATGACGTAATGATAGAACTGTTTGGTCCAGAGCAAACCAGCATTCGCCTGGCGCATGACTTGGGTTTCATCGGACGACAAGCCAGGGGAGACGAGTGAATCTGCAAATCGATCTGCTTCCGCAATCCGATCATCAAACGCCTGCTTAAATCCTGTTCCAAAATCCTTGGCCGGCAAATATTTCTCGGCTGTCATTCGAAATCGAAATTCCACCGATTTCCCTGCGGGAATGTTGCATTGAAAGTGAGCGGCCGCTTTGGTGCCAACCGGACGCGGGTTGAGAACTCCTTCCACATCTTCGACAACCGCCAGATGAAAAGCATCTTTACAGGAAGGACGCCGGCTATTTGGATCTTCAAACCGCCAGCTATTGGTTTCATTCTCGGTAAACAACCAGCGAGGCAATTTTCCATCCGGCCCGACATCAGTCGAAATCTGATATTTCCCCAAGGACTCATGTTGTACCAGCAAGCAATCCTCCGCGACTTGTTTTAGGTGCGGTTTTTCCTCTGGTCGATCGAACGTCTGCCCCCAATCCCAGGTATTCCGAAACCACCAGGTCGGCAGCATATGCAGTGGAGCGGCTTCCGGCCCCCTGTTGAAAACGGTGATGCGAATCAAAATGTCCTCATCAGCAGCTTTCGCATATTCCGCCTGCACATCGAAGTACCGGCTTTCATCAAAGATGCCGGTGTCCGTCAACTCATATTCGGGTTCATTGCGAGAACGTTGAGCATTCACTTCGCGAAGATGCGCATAGGGGAATTCCGCCTGCGGGTATTTGTAGAGTGCCTTCAGGTAGGAATGGGTTGGCGTCGAATCGAGATAATAATAGGCCTCTTTGACATCTTCCCCATGATTTCCCTCCGGACCCGTCAATCCAAAGAGGCGTTCTTTCAGAATGGGGTCCTTACCGTTCCAGAGCGCCAGCCCAAAACAGAGCCGACATTGCCGGTCGCAAATACCCAGAAGTCCGTCTTCGCCCCAACGGTAGGTCCGCCAAGTAGCCTCTTCGTGTGTAAAGTGGAGCCAGGGATCTCCTTTCGCCGTACTTTCACGAACAGTCCCCCATTGACGCTCCGCTAGATACGGTCCCCACCGTTTCCAGTTCGCCCCTGACTCCTGATTCGCTTCCGCGGTTAACCGATCCAATTCCGTGCTGGGCATATGCAGACGTGCCTTGATTCCATGCGAGGTACAGCAACAGGAGACCCCATCCTACACCGGAAGCATAGTCTCCCCCGTCGTTTCTTGCGAGAGATGATTATAGCAACTGCGAACCAAAGCGAATATCGTTCCTGATGATTGAATCTTATGAAAGGAGGAACCTGTGTGGTTGGATATTGGCCGTTGAGGATTATCCCTGCTGGCTTTGTGTCCGGATTTCCATATTTTATAAAATCAACCAACCGATTGCCGGCCAAGTTCGTATAGAGAGATGACTTGGGTGCCAAGAGTCCCCCACAAGCAGAGGTCCTCTCATGTTGAACTTTACCGCCACGCGTAAGTCTTCAAGGGTACATTTTTGGCTTTTTACTATCGGGATAGCCCTGCTCTCGGGCTGTAGTGAAGAAGTTACCAACGAAAGAGATCGACTCTTTTCAATGGAAGCACCGCAGAGAACCGCGTCTCATATAAATTCAGAAATTAATATTCAAGTTGCCAGCGATGCGATCAACCGGGCGATCGAACTGAGCTTCATCGCCCTCGAAAAAGAGAGACCCAATGCTTCAAGTCAATTGTTGCGCTGTATCGAGCTTCAAGTTGTAATGAAAGATTTTGAAGGAGCACTGGATACTTTTTTCAAAACTCCACAGTCCGTTTTTTCGAAAGGTGATATTCTGGATTTAGCCGATGCATTTGCAACATCTGGCGAAACAGAAACCGCAAAAGTTTTCCTGGCCCTGCTGCCTCCCTCATATACCAGTGACGACGAAGTACTGCAAGCGAGTGTTGACACGAGTTCAATCAGAGCTGATATAAACGCTGGAAACCTTGAAAGAGCTGCTAAAAAAACCCATCGCCTCACAATCCCAATACTCAGACAAGAGTTGTTCTGTCTGCTTGCCATCGCTTTTTATGAACAACACGAGGAAATTAAAACGGATGAATATCTTACAGCCGCAGTGGATGAACTCGAAAACTTGCCAAGGAACAGGCTACGAGAACGCTTGATCAAAACAGCAGAATCGCAAATTCAGACGAATCGCGTAAAACCAGCACGTAAAACAATACAGAGGTTGATCGATCCCAATAATATTTATCGAGACCTTACCACTTATTATCAGACAGCGGTTTTATATGCTCGTTCGGGGGACCACGAGAAAGCGAACTCGACTTTTCAACAGGCTGAACTTCTTCGTCTTGAATTGAGCGAAGACAATCAGAGCCAGATTGTGAACAATACTTTTTCCCTTTCATATTATCAAACAGAAGCGGGATACTTTTCCGAAGCACGAAAAAATGCAGAAAAGCTGTCTCACGACAGCTTTGAATACAGGAATGCCTTGTTAAAGATTGTCGAGTATCAACTCGAAGCCAACACACCAGAGGAGGCAATTCAAACCGCTGAATCAAGTCTGTCTTCTCAACACGATCAGGACAATGCCTGGGTTGCGATAGCTCATTATTACATCAAACGAGAAGAGTGGAGGCAG
>JAGQQC010000476.1 GCA_020426395.1 Planctomycetaceae bacterium | reverse complement strand
CGACACGGGATAAAATTCTGGTACTGGGCGAAGACTCGGCTGATTTGTCGAGCCTGGTACAGTCATTGGAGCATCAGTTTCAGGTCGAAGTTCCCGCGAACTTCGAATCTGGTGTGCAGAGCCTCCAAACGGATGATTTCCAGGCAATTCTGGTCAGCGGTCCCCAGGAAGCCCTGCTCAAAACATTCCTGGAAGTCGATGGACTGCTGGATCAGCTTCCTGATGGCCTCGCCCTGCTCGACTCGAATCTCAAAATCCTGTGGGCCAACGACCGGCTCCTGCAACAAACCGGTTTTACCGAACCTCTCGACGGTCACAATTTCTATCAGGTCTTTGGCACCCCCGAAATTCTGGGGCCCGATTACTCTCCTTTTAACACTGCTCTCGGCCAAGGGGTTTGTGCCCGGAGCCAGTTGCGGATTGGTGAGAAAACGTACTACGAAGTGCAGGCGTGTCCTGTACTCCGCTCGACTGAAGCGGCGCCGCAACTTCTGCTGGTGGTCATTCGAGACGTCTCCAGCGAAGTCCTGCATAAGCAGAAACTGGATGCCGTCTACCAAGCTGGAGTCGATTTGGGGGATCTCTCTCCGCAAGAAGTGCTGGAGATGACGGTCGATGACCGAATCGAACTACTCAAAGCCAAAATTCTGCACTACACGGAAGACCTCCTCGAATTTGAAACCGTTGAAATTCGACTGGTCGACAAGAAAACCAAAAAACTGGAACCACTGTTGGCGGTCGGTATGGAAGAGGATGCCGAACGTCGATTGCTCTTCGCCCAACCCGATGGCTACGGCGTGACCGGTTTTGTCGCGAGCACCGGGAAAAGTTATCTCTGTGAAGATACCGAGAACGACCCGCTCTACCTTCCCGGAGCCCCCGGCGCGCACAGTTCGCTCACCGTCCCTCTCATCCTGCATGATGAAATCATTGGTACTTTCAACGTCGAAAGTCCACTGAAAGGCGCCTTCGACGAAACGGACCTCCAGTTTCTGGAGCTCTTCAGTCGCGAAGTTGCCATTGCCCTTAATACACTCGAGTTACTCGTCGCGGAAAAAGTAACGACCGTCACCGAGAGCACCGAACGGATTCTCAAAGAAGTGGTCGGTCCGGTGGACGGAATTTTGAACGACGCCGCCTGGATTCTGGAACGGTACATCGGCCACGAACCGGCTGTTGCCGAGCGGTTACAGCATATCCTCAAACATACTCGCGAAATCAAGCAGATGATTCAACGAGTGGGAGAAAGCATCACCCCACAGACATCGTATCACTCACTTTCCTCCCGCGAAGAACATCCCAACCTGCGTGGAAAACGTGTGCTGGTAGTCGATAGCGACAGTGCCGTCCGGAGTGCGGCTCACGAATTACTGGGACGTTATGGTTGCGAAGTAGAAACAGCCCATCATGGCGATGAAGCTTTGCTGATGGTTCGTAGTTTTCATTACGACGTGGTCATCGCCGACATTCGCCTGCCAGATATGACGGGTTACGAATGCTTCGAAAAGCTCCTCGATATTCACCCGCACCTCGCGGTCATTCTGATGACTGGCTTCGGCTACGATCCGACCCATTCGATTGTCAAAGCACGCCAGAAGGGTCTGAAATCGGTCCTCTATAAACCCTTCCGCCTCGATCAACTACTCACAGAGTTGGAGACGGCAGTCAGCTCCCCCGCGAATGTGAGCGAACAAAGCTGATTGACAGGCCAGCTATAAAGTCAGTGCCACCCGGAAACTATTGTCATTCTGGTTTTGTTTGGGCTTTCAGGTAAGCAATGAGATCGCGGAGCTCTTCATCATTGATCGCTTTGTGTAGATCCTTCGGCATGATCGAGATTTTTGATTCCTGCATTTCGTCGATCTCTTCCTGAGGAATGCGAACTTCGCTCAAATCCGCCTTACGCAGGAAGATCGCCTCAGGGGTTTCGCGGCTGATGATGCCGGAATGCACCTTTCCATCGTCCGTGACAATGGTGTAGGAGTTAAACTCACGAGCAAAGCTGGCGCTCGGGAAAACGATCGCTTCGAGCAAATCTCGCTCCGTCCGAATGGCGCCAATCTGAGAGAGATCGGGGCCGATGCGGGCTCCCTCCCCTTTCACGGCATGACATCCCGAGCAAGCCGCTTTCTTGCCAAAGAAGACCGGTTTTCCTTCGTCAGGATTCCCTCCCACTGATAATGGTTCAAGTTGATCTAATATCGCTTTGTTCTCGGCGAGGTCGGCTTCAGAACGGGAAAGTTTCTTGGTCATGGCCTGCTTGACTGACTCTGGATAGTTCCGGAACAGCAGCCCCAGTTGCTCCGCAGGTAGATTCTCGGACATCTCCGCCAGTTTCTCGACCAGTTTCAATCCCAATTCTTCCCGATCTCCTTCCGCGAAAGAACGAATCAGCACTGGTCGTGCAACTGGTCCCGCTTCGGAAAGCTGATCGATGAGAACCATTTGCTGATCAACACTCAACGGGAGAGCCGCCAACGTTCGCGCGGCGGACAGGCGTTCCATCGGCGAGTTCTCCTCACTCAATTGCGACAACACGAATTCGAACAAAGGAGTACTAGTTACGGTTAACAGATTGGCTAACGCCTGCGTCGCTTCCACACGCAGTACGGCAGGGCGGGCCTCGTTCGAGATAATCCCTTTTAAGATCTCCTCAAACGGACGCACTTCATATTTGCTTAAAGCCCGGACGGCTTCCAGTTGAATTTCCAACTGTTCTTTAGACAGACTGAATCGGATAACCGGTTCCCATTCCGTTGGTAATGCCGGTAAGCCACTCTCTTTGATGACATCCAGGAGCAGCAATTGATTCGATTCGGATGTCGTCTCAAAGTTTCGCGCGATCAACTTTTGAACGGCTTGATCGGAAACTTGTGCCAGCAGAAAGCTTCGTAACACACCAGCCTGCTCGTCAGTCAACTCCGAAGATTGCAGCCAGCCATTCAGGAGTTCCAACGTTTCTCCTGCCCAACCTTCATGGTTGCTGATCACCTGCAAGACTTCTCTTTGAAGCTGTGGATGAGACGTATTGAGCAGGGGAACCACCTGTTCCCGGGTGAGATGGCCCTGCTCCATCTGATCGAGCACAATTAACGCCCCGCGCCGCACGACCGGATTTTCATGCGTCAAATAGGGAATCACCGGTTCCGGCCTATTCGACCGCAAGAGCCCAAACAGTAAACTGTGTTCGGTCACACGGTCGATCTCCGGATTTTGCAATTGCTCAAAAAACTCTGCGACAACACGTTCCCAAATGACAGTTGGAATTTGTGCCCGGTTTTTTTCCAGGATACGTCCAATCGCGGTAGCGGCGGTTTGTTTAAGCGATAAATCCTGCTGACGCAAAATGGGCATCAACAAGTTCAAGGATAGTGGATCGTATAGATCCCCCACAGATCGAATCGCCGCTCG
>JAGQQC010000475.1 GCA_020426395.1 Planctomycetaceae bacterium | reverse complement strand
ATCATATTGGTTGGTATGAACAGGGAGATGGAAAATGGTTCCTGGGCATCAATATCGAAAATGGCCGCATCAAAGACGAAGGTAACCTGAAAATCAAAACGGGTTTGCGAACCATTCTGGAGAAATATGGAATGGAAGCCCGTTTAACGGCCCTGCAAGCAGTTTTGCTATGTGATATTGAAGAACAGGACAAAGCGGATATCGAACAAATTCTGCGAGATAACGGCGTTAAAATGGCGGACGAATTATCACTCATTCGCCGTTACTCGATTGCCTGTCCCGCTCTCCCAACCTGCGGGCTGGCCGTGACCGAATCGGAGCGTGCTCTCCCCTCGGTGATCGATTCTTTGGAAACCGAAATGGAACAGGCAGGCATCGGAGGGGAGCGAATCGCCGTCCATATGACCGGCTGCCCGAATGGATGTGCTCGACCTTATCATCCTGATATTGGCTTGGTCGGGAAAGCGAAAGGACGCTACACCCTGTTCCTGGGTGGAAACGCCATCGGAACACGACTCGCCTTTTTGTACAAGGATATGGTCCCACTCGAAGAAATCGCCAGCGAATGCTCGCCACTCTTTAAGTACTACGCCAGCGAGCGAAGCAACCTGGAAAGCTTCGGTGACTTCTGCGCTCGCAAGGGAGCCGACGACCTGGCAGCGTATGCTGAAAAGAACTAATGGGGACTCCTCCAGTATAAATAGTAAATAGCGATCGCTCGTCTATCTCACCAAATAGAAAAAGAGCCCGACTCCAAACAGAGTCGGGCTCTTTTGATTTTTCAATCCTGTTGCCCCGTCAGGTAACAACAGAGAACTCTTTATCCACTACCCTCGACCTGTTCGGTCAACATCGACAAAAGGGTAAACAACAAATCTTAGCGAATTCCCGCCGGAGTGGTTGTCCGAGCGGAAACATTCGTTCCCATATTGGCGGGGGAAATCTGCAAGCTTCCGTACTTGGCTTCCTGTCCCCGTAAAATGAAGAATCGCAATGGAGAAAAGTTTTGAAGTTGAGGATGTTCGAGCACGTAAGAAACATTGTCGTAGCTGATGGTTTCCCATTTGTGCAGTCCGACCAGAATATCGCCCGCTCGAATCCCGTTTTGGCTGGCGGTGCTGTTTTTGCGAACATCAAGAACTTTCATTCCGCCGCGGTAACGATCTGAAGAGACCGTCGTCGGAATCAGACGCAGGCCTAACGTCATCCAGATCGGATCGTCATCCACAGCGGGAGATTGGAACACCACATTGTGGTCGAACCCTTCGGGTCGAGCAGAAGACTCGGCCAGGTTCAGGTCGATTTCCTGCTCTTCACTATTCCGGCGGACCACCACCTTGAACGATTCTTCCACAGAGTGTCCCAGCAGAAGCCGCTCGAAGTCAGCTGCGTCCAGTACAGGCTGATTATTCACAGCCACGATCACGTCGCCCGTCTGCAGACCCGCTTTCAGAGCTGGTCCACGAGAAAGCTCGACGATCATCTCTTTCTGGGTACCCGTTTTATGATCTCGGCTTATCAAACCGTGTGAATGATGATCCAGTTTTTCGATGCTGAGCAGTTTGCGAATAATCACGCGAGCATCGTCGATCGGAATCGCTTGAATCGCAAATCCGATCCGCTGGGCTCCCGCTCGAATCGCCACGTTAATACCAACCACTTCCCCGCGCATGTTCACGAGTGGTCCCCCACTATTACCGGGGTTAATGCTGGTATCCGTTTGAATCAGGTTTTCGTAAGTCTGATGCTCGTTGACTTCGACATCGCGTGAGAGAGAACTCACAATTCCGGCAGTCACGGTATGTTTGTAACCATAAGGGTTACCGAGAGCCATCACGGATTCGCCCAGCATCAAATCACAAGATGTTCCAAGTGGCATCACTACCAGATTATCGGAAGCATTGATCTTGAGAATGGCCAGGTCGTGCTTGCTGTCAAACGAAACGATTTCAGCGTGATAGATACTTCCATCATGCAAGGTCACTTGCAGAGAGTCGAGGTCAACACCATTGATGACATGATGGTTTGTCACCAGATATCCGCGCGGATCGATAATAATTCCGCTTCCCATACCGCTGACCTTGCGCGGCTTATCGCCAGCAAACAGGGTTTCATCGGGATAGGTGGTTTTTTCAGTATGGATGTTGACGACTGAGGCTTTGACGCGTTGAACCGCTCTCACCAAAGGCGTCATGCGAGGATCTTGATCCTCGGCCATCAGGGGAGCGGCAACCACGAACAAAACCATTCCGATACAGATCGCGATCAAAGTTTGGCACTTGGTCGTCATAAGTAGTCGCTATTCTTTTGTCGATGTGGATTAGTTGATGTAGCAAAACATCCGTGGGCTGGTTCAAAAGCCGACCGGAGATCGCTCCATCTGTTCTCCGCACATCTCACCATCGGAAAGCGACTTTTCCTGACTTGAAGTACCTGGCGGCAATCGGCATAACTTACCTAGCTGGAACCAGGTTGCGATCAAGGAACTTATGCCGTTTGTATCGATTCGTTCTTGGCGATTTTGAGGGGAAGTCCTTATTTTTTCTGAAGCTGACTTGCCTCCCTTCTTTTTTTCAGCCGCCCTTCATGCAATTTTGTGGGACGAAAAATTCTCAACAGCTTATTTCTTGATTCAAACTGGCTGAAATTCCCGACTTCCTGAAAATTGGCATCACGAATTCCGCATTTAGAGGCGCGCTACAGGGGAAAACCCGCCACAGTGGAAAAAACTTAAAGGCAACTTTTTTTCCACGCTTTTCATCCAAAATAGGAATCACAGCGATTTTAAGTTCCCTGATCCGGTATTCTTTCCATCGATTCTTGTTGGCCCCCTCTGAACTACTCTAAAATAGGAATCGACAACGGGAACCCCCTACACTTGATTCCAGTCAAACATTCGTGCGCAAAGTAATCAGCGCGCAGTTCTTATTCTCTGACAAACCGTCTCGAAGCTTTACCCATGACATTTTCATTTCCCGACCCTGAGCTTAGTTTTGACAACTCCGCTTATCAGGCGATGTTAACCCGCCTGAGCGAAGCAACCGCGGAACTTAACAACGGGAAAACGGTCTGGCCGGAACAACAAATGGACTGGCTGGCGGAATCAGGTGTCCTAGGTTGGGTGATCCCTGAGGAATATGGCGGCTCGGACCTTTCGTCCGCCGAGCTAAATCTCGGATACGAACAACTTGCGGCTGCCTGCCTTTGTACAACATTCGTGTTAACACAGCGAAACGGGGCCTGTCAGCGGATTGCGGGTTGTGACAATCTCGATCTCAAAGAGCGGCTGTTACCTGATCTCTGTTCCGGAAAAACATACGCAACTGTGGGAATCTCTCATTTAACCACCTCACGACAACATCTAAGCCAACCGGCTGTTTCGGCTACATCAACGGAGTCCGGGTATCTTCT
>JAGQQC010000474.1 GCA_020426395.1 Planctomycetaceae bacterium | reverse complement strand
ATTGCTTGGGATCGAGAACTTTTTTTTGACCTCTTGATCTACGAGACATTCCGAAAGCTCTGGTTGGAGTGGCGGTATAACCTGAATCTCGCATCAATTTGCGAAACTGTCGAAGAATTTCAGAAACAAGCTCCTCTCTCGCAAGGAGAACGGTTTGTCTTGTGTTTACTTCGAACAGCAGTCACTTCCGATCCTCCCCTGGGAATGTTGACAGAGGACCAACAGAAACTAACGAGAATGATCCAGGATAAAAAGTATTTCTTCCTTGCTCCCAGTGAGATCTGGTCCGAAACCGTCAATCAAGACTTGCAGGAGATGCAAGAGAATGAACGAAAGCAGTGGGAAAACCTGTTGAGTCATTGTCTCAAACCAAATGGTTCCAAACCGAGTAAAGGCTGGCTGACTCAATCCACGACGATGGTCAAGGAGATAGGCAGCGATCGTATCAAGGAAAAATTTCGAAAGTGGATTCCTCTGGTTAGTGCCGGTAAAGCGGCGTACCGAGTCGGAAACTATATGAGTAAAGATGAAGGAACGTTATGCGCCATCGATTCTCGCAATGGTAGTTTTTTGAAAGGAATGATGTGGCTGATTCAATGCCTGGAAGAACCAACGGATCTGATCCATTTGATTCGAGATCTGGCAATGACCAGTTATCGTAAATTACCAGGAGTAGGCCATCGAGGTGGTTTTGTGGGTAATGCCGCTGTCTATGCACTCTCCACGATCGGCACCATCGAAGCAGTCGGACAACTGGCAATGCTCAAGTTGCGTGTGAAGTCACGAGCGACGCAGAAAGAAATTGAGAAAGCGTTCAACAAAAGTGCCGAGGCGCTCGGGTTATCTCGTGAAGATATCGAGGAACTGGGCGTGCCGACGTATGGACTGGAAGAAGTGGGTCGGTTGGAAGAGCGATTGGGTGATTACACGGCGCAGATTGAAGTGGATGGTTCTGACGCGACCCTTGCTTTTTCTGATGCCAATGGAAAGCAGTTGAAATCTGTGCCTGCGAAAGTAAAGTCGGATCACCAGGAAGAACTCAAGGAGCTGCGACAGGCGTTAAAGGATATCAAGGGAATGCTTCCGGCGCAGCGGGATCGAATCGATTCGATGTTCCTTGCGCAGAAGTCATGGCCGGTGCAAATCTGGCGGGAGCGTTACCTTGAGCATCCGTTGGTAGGTACGATCGCGCGAAGGCTCCTCTGGAATGTCGACGATACGCCCGTTCTCTTTATTGACGGTGAGCCTCATGATGTCACGGGGAAGAAAATCAATCATGGCAAAACGGCGGAGATCACGCTGTGGCATCCGATCAACTATTCGGTCGAGGAAATCGTCGCCTGGCGGGATCGGTTGGAAGAACTTCAAATTACGCAACCATTCAAGCAGGCATTTCGCGAAGTCTATCCACTGACAGCGGCGGAGGAGAATACGCGAACTTATTCAAATCGATTTGCCGCGCACATTATCCGGCAGCATCAGTTCAACGCGCTTTGCGCAGCGAGAAGGTGGCAAAACAAGCTCCGTTTGATGGTTGATGATAATTACGCCCCTGCCGAAAAAGAGCTTCCCGATTGGGGACTTCGAGCGGAATTCTGGATTGAAGGGATTGGTGATAACTATGGAGTGGATACCAGCGAATCTGGTGCTTTTCTCCGACTTGTAACCGATCAGGTCCGTTTTTATCGAACAGGTGCCGCAAAAAATCTGGGGCATGCTTCGGGAGGAGGTTACGCCATGAACGCCAGCGGAGCTGGCGAGAATGAAATCAACGAGCCCCTGCCTCTGGAAGAAATTCCAGCCCTCGTCTTCTCGGAAATCATGCGGGATGTCGATCTGTTTGTGGGAGTGGCCTCCGTCGGAAATGATCCGACCTGGCAGGATGGTGGTCCCGAAGGGCGTTACCGTGATTACTGGTATAAGTATGCTTTCGGTACATTACAGGAATCGGCTAAAACCAGGAGAGTGGTACTGGAACGGTTAATCCCCCGTCTCAAAATTGCTTCCCGGTGTCACCTTGATGAGAGATTTCTCTATGTTGAAGGAACTCGCCATACATATAAAATACATCTGGGTTCGGGAAATATCCTGATCTCTACCAATGATAGTTATCTTTGTATTGTACCGGATGCTCGCACTCGTCTGAATCAGGATTCCCTTTATCTTCCATTTGAAGGAGATTCAACGTTGTCCATCATTCTGAGCAAAGCGTTTCTACTCGCTGCAGATGATAAGATTAAAGATCCGACGATTCTCCGGCAGTTGTAAGTAACTTTCCAGGCTCATTTCAATCAGAAAGACATAACTGATGCCTGTTACCTTAACCATTCGCGATGAAACCATGACCGGTGAGGTCTATCATGAAATGCCGCTCGAATTTCCTTCCGAGCAGGTGACAGTCCGGGAGCTGATTCGCAGTCGGGTTTACGAGGAAGTTCAGAATTTCAACCGGCAGTCGGATGCCGATACTTTTCAAGGGCTTGTACAGCCGACCGATACCGAGAAGGTTCTGAACGGAAAACGGAACTCTTATAAACTGCAGAAACATCGTCAGCTTGACTGGAAGGAACAGTTTGAAAAAGCGACCGAAGCATTTGACCGGAACGGTTTCTTTATTTTAGTTGGAGACCGGCAGGCGGAAAGCCTGGAAGAAGTCGTCACAATCAGACCGGAAACGAATGTCAGCTTTGTAAAGTTGACGATGCTTGTGGGAGGATAAGAGGCAGCGCATCAAAAAACCCGCTCGTGAAGAGCGGGTTGATTGGATTGTGTGATGAGCCTGATTCGCTCAACAACGTAGTTTGGATCGTTGCTTATTTTGATTTCGCAACAACTTTCATCTGGCGGGCACGTTCCTGGTCACTGAAGCGGGCTTTGATTTCGGCGTCGCCGACGGCTTTGCGCCCGATCGCTTCTTGGAGTTCAGAATCCGCCGCGGAGACGTCGATGTTTTCCGGTTTAATCGCCCGGCTAGTCAGAAGAGAGACTTCGCTCCCTTTCACTTGCACGAAACCGCCATCGATATAGTAGATGACTTCTTGTCCGGCTTCTGATTTGAAACTCAGCAAACCATATCCCAAGCGGCCAACCATCGGAGCTCGACCGGGTAGAATACCGATCTGCCCATCAATGAGCGGAAATTGAAGTTTCGTGACCGGGGCATCCAGGAGAGTTTTCTCCGGAGTTACCAGTACCAGTCTGATTTCACTTGTCGCCATGATTGGTCTACAGGATTAAGGATGAGGTTTCTGAATCAAAAGGTTCTTAACAGGATAGCAGCTTAGGCATTCGCGGCCTGTTTCTCGGCTTGCTCTGCGGCTTCCTGAATACCGCCGACGTACATGAAGGCGGACTCGGGCAGGTGGTCCCATTTTCCTTCACACAGTTCTTCGAAGCTGGTGATCGTTTCTTCCAGCGG
>JAGQQC010000473.1 GCA_020426395.1 Planctomycetaceae bacterium | reverse complement strand
TCTGGCTGGAGTTGATTCTGGCAGTCTCATTACCCGTTTGGTTGACACAGCAAGCTGGAAAATGGGTTATTGCCGTTTCAGTGCTGACGTCACTGTTATCCTTTTGGCTTTCAACTCACCTCTCAGGATTTTTTTATCTCTGGCTTTTCGAGTTATTCGGAATTCATGTGTGAGTTAAAACAGGCAGCACTCGTTGACAGCTATCTCTCAACCGTAGCCAGATCCGCATCGCGTATCCGGAATTTCTGTTCCAATCTTCGCCATTCAGATTGATTTATGTGTTTTCGTTGATCGGCTTGAGCAAGTCGATTTTTTCGATTTCTAAAGATATACCAGCCGCATAACGCAAAGGGTATGAGATAGACTGATGCAATCAGGCAGAATATCAATACGGAGTGGTTCTGCACGAATAGAGGCCAGCGTCCCGGGTTTTTGACAACGTCCAGCACAAAGGCGACGGTGAGCGCGATCGAGATGAAGGAAACTCTGAGTATCCACAAGCAGGATCGCAATGAGATCATGAGCGGGTATTCGAACGCATACCGCGGCACGCACTGTCGGATTGGCAAAATCAGGATGGTGGGCGCCACAGCGAATATCATGAGCCTGAAATCATTCAGTAATTGAGCGAAGAATCCTGCGAGTCCGAGACACAACAGGGACACTTCTATCCAGAGCGCTTTCAGATCTGATCGAGTGATGTACTGGAATCCCTGAGCCATTTTCAATTTTTGTACGGCGGGAGCAAGCTTGTGTTTTTGAAGGATTCCACGGGCACCATTGAAGCCAAATTGCTCCCAGCCACTTTGACGCGACAGTGGGATCGAGCGCCTGAGGAATAGAATCAGGTGCCTCTGCGCATTCAAAGGGAGTTTGATTAACTCTAATTTGATTCTCTCGCGTTCCGTTTCGAGAATTATGCGGGGCTGTGGTTTAGTTACATCCCAGAGTAACCATGTTACGTCTGGCAAAGGGATCTGGTGGAAGGAAAAGCAGGTTTCACGAGTCAATTGCCCCGGTTCCAGAATGATCCGAGTGTATTTTGCATCCAGGAAACCGATCGCACCGCAGGGGATACAAAGCGCCATCCCGATCACCAGCATATCCCTCGGTGTTACCTGTAGTTGATTCTGTATGAACTGCTGCCCATGCAGGAGTAACCAGATGGCCCCCGCTGTCAGGGCAATTCCCACAGCAAGAATGAGGGCCATAAGGTAGACCAGATAGCCTGGCGAACGAATGACTCGCACGCTAGTACGGTTTACGAAGAGATGTTGCATGCTTTTAAGCTACCAGATCCTCGTCCCGGATTCGATACTTCTCCAGAGTTTCACTCTGGCGTTGTTTGAGACGAGCTTTCCTTTGTTCTTCTCCCTGTTGCCACTCCGCTGTTTTTTGTTCTCTGGTGCGCGAGTAGAGAAATAGCCCCAGCGGGCCTAGTAGGATAGCCAGTAGTAGGATTAACGTGGTCCAACCGAACAAGCGTCGATATTGAGCCAGATGGGGGTATTGAACGTGTAAGTCAGCTAAATGAATTATCACTCCTACTGCCAGGATGCTAGCCAACACCATTAGAAAGAGTACGAGCGGAAAACTAGATGAACTGAAGTCCGTTCTGCCTTCGAATTCATAAGTAGGAGTTCCGTATCGCAACAGCAACCCCAGAATTAATACTACCAGGCCGAAGAGAATGTACCAGGGGTGACCGATAATCCAGCCTCCCAGGCCTGCGGCGACTGTGACGGCAGAGGTCATTTTCAGGATGTTACGATCAAGCTCCTTTCGAGTGCTGAACGGAACGCCTTCTGATTTCAGCCGGGCGATTTCTGAGGGAGGGAGTTTCTGTTTTTCCAGAATTCTGTAACCGCGAGTTTCGAAATATGGGTTCCAGAATTCCTGCAGCTCAATAGGGATTTTTCGTCGCAGATTCAGTAACAGGTGACGCAGATTGTTTAGTGAGAGTGCATCAATCGGAAGTTCTAATATTTCCTTCGTTGTTTCAATCTCCAGTTTCCAGTACTTCTCGGGAGGAGTATCTAATGAATCGTCATGATACCTTAATGGCCAGGACAATCGGGTTACATCGGCGAAGCGAAAAGTTTTGACCTCTTCATTTTGAAGCAGGAGAGTCATACGATCCTCGAAAATTTCGTAGCGTTTTACTCCGAACCGCATGGCATAGCGGTGAGAAAGAATTGCAATAATCAGGCTTGTTAACCCCATCAGTCCGGAAAAAAAAGGAACTGGACTCCAGAAGTCGTTATAAAATATTGCAACACACCACCCGATTAGAAACAGGACAGAGAAGAAGTAGAATGAGTCAACTTCATTCCACTCCCGCCCCCGTTTGCGGGTCATTGTTCTCACTGGTTTTTTCATTTCAAAAACCTCCACGGGGAAAACGTAATGTCGGGGCCGTCGGATCTCTGAATGGTGTATTTGAGGGTCTTGTGTTGTAACATGCATGATATCAAGGGGATAGGGCTATTTGAGTTGGTTGCTAATATTGCATAAATCCTTACAGATGTGTGGACCGGTGCCTGATTTATCGTGTATACTTAACCTACCGGCATTTACGCCGATTTCCCACCTTTGGATCGGGATGGGGATCACGAGGCTCGATTTCCCCCCTGATCACGATCCCTCCTTTAAGAGCTGGCCAGTAAGTGAGTTAGCCTTGGTTATGCAATACTGGACGTTCCAGTGTCACCGTTGCGGAGCCAGGTTCAAGATAAGCGCACACCATCTGGGACGACGAGCCCGTTGCCCGCAGCTTGGTTGTAATGCCCGGATTGAACTCCACGAGCAAAACTCACTGGAAACACGTCAGTCTGCAAAGAAGAAATCATCACGACCTCCCTCCCAACGTCATCGCAAGGCAGCCTCCCGGCGGCGTTCCAGAAATAAAACACTCATGCCATTTGTTGCTAGCATCGCAGGATTGCTCCTCATCGGGTTAACAACCAGCGGGATCTGGTTGTTTTCGGATGGGCAGGATCCGGCACCGATAAACGTTCCCCCGATCGCCAATCAACAAGTTGCCGATGAGGTTGGTGAGGACACTTTCGGCTTAGAAACGCTGACGCCGGTTTCCGGAACGATTCAGTTGGCGGCCACGGATGACGAACCAGCGCTTCGAGCTTTAGCTGATCGACAGAATTCGGAACTGGATGAAATTCCGCTCCAACCGATTCCCGACATCGATTTCGCCACTCAGGTTGAAAGCTTCACGAAAAAGTTTTGCATCGATTGCCACGGTCCCGATGCGCAGGAAGGGGGGCTGGAGTTACACAAGTACGACAGCATTCTCAGCATGCGTCAAAGTCGGAAGACGTGGAAGCATATTTATCAACTGGTTGAAATCTCAGCGATGCCGCCGGTGGATATGGAACCTCAACCGACTAAAGAAGAACGAGAAAAATTCGTGCAG
>JAGQQC010000472.1 GCA_020426395.1 Planctomycetaceae bacterium | reverse complement strand
CTAGTTCAGCCCGCAAAGTCAAATTCGCTCTTTGCAAAAAAAGCAACCTGGGCCTCCCGGACTTTTTTCTTCCCGGAACGATGGTCGATCTACTCGACAGGTACCCCAGAATACGCTCATTCTGCGCGCGACCGATGTTGATGATCCCGATCCGTAGTTCCCAGGAAAATGTTGCGGCCCCAGTTCATGCTATTTTCGAAGAAAACCCCCCAAAAGGGAAAGCGAAAGCAACAGGTCAACGAGACTTCGGAAAACTGGTTAGTCCGAAGCCTGTTCCGACCGTTTACGCTCCTTTGGCTGGCGCTCATCACTGCCATTGTCGTGCTGGTTCCGCGTATTTATGAAAAGTTACCTGATATCACGGCTCAAAATCGATATCAGTTAACCCGAGCCAACATTTATTTACAGGATCGCCCCGACTGGGTTCCGGCTCATTTTCTCAATTCCGTGCTCGCAAAACAAACCATCCCCGAAAGTGTTCTTGAGCCGGAACTCGCACAGACCATTTCCACCTGGTTTCGGAATGAACCCTGGGTAAAAAAAGTCAACGCGGTCAGAATCAGCTATCCGCCCGCGGCCACCGTTGAATTAACCTTCCGGGAACCCGTTGCCGTGGTTGAACTGGAAGGAAGGTTACACCCCATCGATGCGGATGCGGTTATACTTCCACGAGAAGACTTCTCTCCGGCAACTCTAGAACGCTTCCCGATACTACAACCCTCCAAAGTTCCCCCGCCTTTGTACGAAGGAATTGTCTGGGACGATGACGTCATCAAAAAAGGGGCTGTGCTGGCAAACCAGTTAAAACCTTACTGGAAACAGTTCGACTTTGTCGCGATTCGCGCCCTGCCCAAAACAGAAGCGCATTCCCTCTCGGAAAATCAGGATTACGATCCCGCCTTTGAAATCCTTTCCGCTTCAGGCTCGGTCATCATCTGGGGACGGTCTCCCAACTCAACCCATCCGGGTGAGCTCGCTTTTGATGAGAAAATTCGCCGCCTGATTGCCTACCAGGAGCGATTTCAGGGGTTCGCCCAACCGAATGGACCTTATGAAATCGACATCACTCACTGGACCGACATTTCCCGACGCGTTTTGACCGAAGCCGCAACACATCCCGAACGAAATCACCGTCGATAATCTTCTTTCAACGGTCCAAGGATTAACTGCTGTTGGCTGAAACCTCAAGTTGCATCTGCCTCGGTTCCATTAAAGGAATCCGGATGACCGCCTGAACGTAGTAGTTGTTCGGTGAGCTCAATCGCCCAGCGATCAATGCCATTCACGCGCATATTTTTGATCGTCTCTTCGATGTTATATGAGACTCGCTTGAACATGACTTCATTGTTCTCAATGATGACATAAGCGGCACGGGCATCGCCATCACGGGGTTGACCGACGCTTCCCGGGTTGATGATCTGTGTGCGTCCCAGATCGAGATACATCGGATGATGTGTATGGCCGACACAAACCAGATCGACATCGATCCCTTCCAGACGATTTCTCCAGGCGGCTTTGTCTGCTCCCAGATATTCATCCATTGGATCGCGGGGAGTCCCATGCACCACCAGAATTTTGAGCCCCCCGATTTCAAGATGTTGCATCACCGGTAGACGGGCGAGATATTTCATCTGAGAAGGCCGCAGAAGATCCCAGTGTAGGGGGCGTGTTGCCGCGGCTAATGCCCGAAAACCAGAACCGGAACGAGCTGTCACACGTTGTGCCACGGCATGATCATGATTGCCTCGTACCACAACCGTGGCGTTCTTACGCACCCATTCGATGCAAGGAATTGGATTGGTTCCATAATCGACAATGTCTCCCGCCACAATGCACGCATCAAATTCTTCCTGGATCGCCGACAAGGCAGACCAGTTAGAATGGATATCAGCAACGACCAGTATTCGAGACATAAGGTCAATGTTTCGGGAGGGATCAGGGGTGAGCAAGCATGCGCATGCAAGTAGGAAGAAAGAGAGCCATGCGGGTTTATGCCCATTCTGGCAGTACCCGGGAGACTGGAGTGCGAGATGGAGATGATAGAGATCTGTAAGTATCTGTTAGGATACACAACTTCACCGGTTTGTCACGGGCTTGGAATTTCAAAACTGGCCCGGAATTTCAAATCGGGTGTTCACCCACTGTACAAAAAATGGTCCACTTGTTCACTCCCCCTTGACCTGGGGGAAGGGGATGCTTTCTAATTGATTCCAGAAGATATATTTGGACCCACTTGAAAGCCCTCCGCACCACCCCTTGTCTGCTGAACGACTCCCGAAGGTGGAATGTGGAATAGATAAGGGGAAATCTCTCATGGAGAATTTCGATTCAATGACGCTGCGCGACCGATTAACATTGGCCGAACGCAATATCCGAGAGTTTCGCGATCACCTTGAACGAGGTTTCCTCCCCAAAGTTTCCGACACAGTCGAACTGATTCACCCCACCGATAACGGTGTTTTTCCTGAAAATGTCAAAGATGTGACCCTGCGGAATTCGGTCAAAAATCTTCTCACTGCAGACGAATTTACCCATCAGTCTGCCGAAAAACTGATTGGTCTTTGCGATTCCGTCAGCGAAGAAATCACTCGAATTTTGCAGAGTAAATGATCCATCCATTCAATAGATCGCTTCATGCCGATTATAACGACTTTGCCTCCTCTCCCTGCATCAAGTGACCTCCAGTTTTCCGATTTGATTTGCTCTGGAATGGTAATCAACTTTTGTTCTTGCGGAAGCCCCGCAAATGCTGCTTGAACTCCCCTGCGTGTGACCTAAAATTGAAAATAAGGGGAGATTGCGCACAGTGACAGGTTCTTGTAAGGTGGCCTGTCTTCATTTTGCCTGACTCTTTGAATCTCCTTTAAGGCGACTACATCAGATTCCCCGGTAAGTTAATGACCAACTCCTCTCACACCAATGATCCTGAAGCTCAACTTGATGAGGCACTTGCCTCAGCAAAGGGCGTTGCGCCATTGGAGCAAACTGAGGAGAACAACAGCGAATCAGAAAGCTCGCTTAAAACTGATTCGCCAGTGCAAGCCGAACTAGGGCGAACTGAAAAAACAACTGAGGACGACTCTCAACCGATCACCTACTCTACCGGTGAAAAAGGGACGGAACTGGACACCGTCCTCCGCGTTCCCCGTACAGGTTCGTCCGTCTCAATTCCTGAAGAAATACAAACACCTAATTCCACGGAACAGCCAATCGCAGGGGATGACATTACTCCCTCCGAAGTACGATTTCGTCTGTTTCCCCGAGAGCAAGGATTACCTGTCGACGCTCCTCTTCCAGAGACGGCAGGATTAGTTCTGGGACACTTCCGTATCGAAGAACGAATCGGCACCGGGGGAATGGGGGCCGTCTTTCGGGCCATCGACGAACGACTGCAACGTGTGGTCGCATTGAAGGTGCTCTCCCCAACACAGCTTCATCA
>JAGQQC010000471.1 GCA_020426395.1 Planctomycetaceae bacterium | reverse complement strand
TTCGCCCTCTCTGCTACGTGGTCGATGGCCCCGAAGAACGACCAAGAATGGTGGTCGCCGCCAGTGAGTCGGTCGCCCTGGCGAATCTCGGTTTTCCTGAAGAGAACATCAAAAGCCTGGAACCGGGCACCGCGATTATCATCCGGGACGGACAATTCTCCATCGAACGCTTCGCAGAAAGCCCCCGCCGGGCTCACTGTTTCTTCGAGTGGATTTACTTTGCCAACGCCGCGAGCACACTGGATGACCAGTCGGTCTATCTCTCCCGCAAACGTCTGGGTGAAGAACTGGCCCGACAGGAACAGCTTGAGATTGACGACGACACGATCGTCGTCCCTGTTCCCGATACTGCCAAGGGAGCGGCGGCCAGTATGGCTTATGAATTGAACATTCCCTGCCTGGAAGGCTTACTCCGGAATCGGTACGCAGGTCGAACTTTCATCGACAGCACGAACCGGGCCGACAAGGTCCGCATGAAATATACCCCCCTGCGGGAAGTGCTCGAAGGGAAAAAAATCCTGTTGGTTGAGGATACCATCGTCCGTTCGACAACCATGCAGGTGCTGATCTCTCAATTACGGGAACGAGGAAGAGCGAAAGAGGTCCATATCCGGGTCGCTTGCCCTCCCATTGTCGCTCCCTGTTTCTATGGCATCGACATGTCCACCGTCGAAGAACTGTTTGCTCCGCGATTCATGCCGGGTATCGAACTTACTCCCGAATACGAAACAGAGATGGCCGAAGCCATTGGAGCCGACAGCCTCCGCTACCTCCCACTCGATTCGATCGCCCGTAGCGTACAATTTGACAGCAAGGATCTCTGCCAAGCCTGTATTGATCAACAATATCCCACCGAAGCGGGAACACGCCTCTATCAGCTCGCTCTCGGGAACTTCGAACGGGGTGAATCAGGACGTACTTACGATGCCGCCGAACCCGCAGCTTCAGTCCGGACCTGAATCTTACTGAATGACCTCGTCAGTCTTCCCTGTGAACTCAACTGATTGATGAGTAGTAATCCTCGTTTTTTCTGGCAACGAATTCAATCACCTCAAGTCCTCTGGCACTATGCAAGAACATCAGCTTGAAATTCGGGTCCGCTACAGCGAAACGGACGCGATGGGATTTCTCCATCACGGCAACTACGCCAGCTATTTCGAAATGGGCCGCACAGAATTTCTTCGAGCCCAAGGGGGTAACTATCGAAAAATGGAAGAATCGGGATTACTCTTTGTCGTATCCCGTCTCACAACCCATTACATCGCTCCGGCCCGCTACGATGACCTGCTGGTATTAACGACGCGCATCAAAAAAATCGGTATGGCGAAGCTCGAACACGAATATGAAATCCATCGCGATGGAGAGCTACTCACTCGGGCAGAATCAGTCCTGGCGTGCGTCGACCGGAATGGAAAAATTCAGCGTATCCCGGAAGAATTTGTCAAACGAAACTAGTCGCCCCTGAATTTCTCTGCCTGTTTCCTTGAAGGACGAAAGATGTCCTGCCATCTCAATATCAAGACCCAGTCGGAAGCAGAAACAGATCAGTTGGGCATGGCACTGGGAAAATGTCTTAAAGCCGGAACGGTTATCTCGCTCAATGGAAACCTGGGAGCAGGCAAGACCCGTTTCGTCCAGGGTATCGCAGCAGCTTGGGGAATCGAACGAGAAGAAGTAACCAGTCCCACATTTACCCTAATTCAAGAATACGCGGGCAAGCTCCCTCTCTATCATTTTGATACATACCGGTTGCGTGACTGCGATGAGTTCGAAGAATTGGGAGCCGCTGAAATTCTCGAATCGCCTGCGATTTGCGTACTGGAATGGGGAGATCGCATGGCCGAATTTCTCCCTGATTCCACGTTACGGATCGAAATCAAGATTCTTTCTGAAACGGACCGTGAATTTTTGATGAGCGCTCAAACAGTGGAAACATGCCAGCTTCTTGATCAATTAAAACAAAGTTCTTCTGGTTGCTGAGTGAAGCTCATCACAGCAAATGGCTATAATATCGTGCTTCGCAGGCCGATTCTGCATTGAACCTCTGGGGGTTTGCCTCTCAAAGTTCTCTATTTTGAAACTTGGTCCAGACCGAGAATGAAAGCCATTTCTTGATTCCATTCTCTCAAACCGGCTATTAGAATCGATACATCGTTATCAGTCAGCCTAAGATGCCGACTGCCACTTCATCGTGAAACTGATACACGGACGTTTCAGATTTCTTCAATCCCGTCCGGGTCTTCAGCCTTCAACGGAAAGGAATCCGTTCTCATGCATGGTTCTCCCCATTACCGTTCTGAGCATTTGTTTTCCGGTTTGGCAAAACTGGTGGACCGGCTCTCCGTACCGGATGACGAAGCCGCTATTTATGCTGATAACCTGAGTACGCTCACCACTCGGATAACCCATTCGCACAAAGCCGACCACTACCGTGGGTATTCGTTAACGCAGCTTGCACGCAAAAACACTTTTTTAGAGGTCAGTTTTCTGCTACTCCAGGGAGAGCTTCCGTATCAGGAAGAACTGGCCGACTTCCAGTCCATTTTGACCGAACGGGCAGACCTGCCCAAGCCGGTTACGGATATCATTCATCAGACCCCACTGCATGTTGATTCCAGTGAATTTCTGCGGTCAGTTTGTGCCCTGCTTCCGCTCTTCGACTCTCAGTCGAAAAGTAGTGCAGAAGATTCTGTCCTCTGGCAAGCTCATAAATTGCTGATGCAAATTCCCCTGATTCTGATTGAGCGCCAACAACTCGTCGAGGGATGGGAACCCGCCGAATTTGATCCGGACATGCATTGGGCGGTGAATCTGGCCCAGTTACTCACCCGCAGAACGCCAACTCCACTGGGGGAACGAGCCTTCGAAGTTCTGTTATTAAGCCGGGCGGAATTAGGGTACGATGCATCGGCTCATGCTGCCCGACTGGTTGCCAGCCGAGGGGGAAATCTGTACTCGGCCATCGCAACGGCCATGAACTCGATTCCCATCGATGACTTTCAGAGTGAGCGAGCACATGCTTTTGATGTTCTCTCAACCGGTAATCGATACGATACGGAAAAGTGGGCCCGCAACCTGACACCAGGCCAAGCCCGTCAACTTGGTTTCGGAAGTGAGTTCGAAAAAGAATCGATCCGATTACAGCTTTTCAACACGTTCTGTCATTACCTGGCGGAAGAGAACAATCTCACTGCGATGGAAAAATCGGCGCGACGTGCGGAAAAATTGATCTTCGAACAAACAGGCCTGTCCCCTCACTCCGAATGGGCCGCACTCCGCATTTTGTATTACCTTGGATTTGATATCGAACTTAATCAACCGTTGTTACTGCTTTCCCGAATTCCTGGTTGGACAGCACATGTGCTGGAGCAGTTGCAACAGGGACCTCTCGTCCCTGCCCGGCTTGAGTATGAATGACCTCTACACTGGTTTGATAAGTA
>JAGQQC010000470.1 GCA_020426395.1 Planctomycetaceae bacterium | reverse complement strand
ATCTAGTTCTCAATCGAACGGGAGATCGGGAATTTCAGTATACATTCACCAAGCTACTCCATGACCTGGAATTCGAAGTGCAGGGGGGGGATTACCGCAGTCCACAGCCCTATCAAGTTCGTATGGTCGAGCCCCCACAAATCGAAGAGATTTCACTCGAATGTTTGTATCCAGCGTATACACGTCTCGCTCCGATTGGCCGCGATGGGCAACCCCAACTTGAAACAGTGAAAGTCCAGGGAAGTCAGATTTCCATTCCACATGAAACGCAATTTCTATTGAATTGCACCACGAATAAACCTCTGGTAAGAGCTTCCATTCGAACGGATGAATTTGAAATCAATCTTGATCCGGCGCAGTCCACTTGGACCACGATTACGGAGGAAGGGGAAGCTCAATCATCCCAACCTCTGAACTTATCAAATCAGGCGGGAATTTTTCCCGATTCAGAGCGGCTCGCCTTTCCGTTTGTTTTGTCAAAGAATGTCGAGGATGGCTCGCAGTTACAAATTCCAGCCAAGTTCGGTCCCAGTGCGCTCGTTCGGATTGTGCTCGAAGATGTGGATGGAGTTATTTCCGATCAACCAATCCGATTGAATATCACAGGCATCGAAGACCAGCCTCCCGCAGTAGAGACGGAGCTAACCGGCATCGGTAGTTCCATTACCCGGAAAGCAGTCATCCCGGTGAAAGGACTCATTAAGGATGATTACGGCGTTTTGAAGGCCCGCTTCGAGTATCGCATTGAAGAGGAAGAAAAGTGGAGCCCTCGTCCGTTCCGAAATGGACCAGTGAGTAGTCCGGTGGAATTCCCGCTTCAGCGAAGTGAGGGAGAAGAATATGAACTGTTCGAAGTTTTGCCGCTCGATTTGAACATTGGTCAGCGGTTGACTTTGTCCGTTGAGGCAGAGGATGGCGATACGATTAATGGACCCCATCAATCACGAAGTCAGCAATACGTCTTTACCATCGTCGATACAGACGAATTGCTCTCCCTGCTCTATGGAAAAGAGTTGAACCTCCGGCGTCGGTTTGAACGGATCATTGAGGAAGTTGACAAAGCTGAAAGAGATTTTGAAGCCGCCCAGCAACAGGTCGAGGATCTGGAACAGTCGTTATCCAGTAATGGTGATTCTGAAAAACAAGTTCAGCTGCAGCGCTCCTTGTCCGTCACAGGGCAACGGGGATTATTCCAAATTCGGAAGAACCGAAGCGAAACCCGGGCTGTGGAAGAAGCGTTTCAAAGTCTGCTGGAAGAATCGGTCAATAATGGAGTCGATACCGCTCAAATGAGTGAACGGATCCAGGGATTGATTACCGAGCCTCTGAGGCGAATCCATGAGCAAAGTTTTCCCACGCTCGACGAGCAGTTGGGGGTCTTCAAACTGGCGATTGAGGGGGGCAATTCAGGTCGTCCAGAACTAATTGAAGTTTCCCGGATGACGGCCCGTATTCTGGCGGAAATGCGTGGAGTTTTGGGCGAAATGCGGGATTTGCTCGAATTTCATGAGGCACTGCAAGATTTGAAGGAAATCATCGATACACAGAAAAACATCTCCGAGGAAACTGAGAAACAGCAGAAAGATACTCTGATTGATTCGCTGAAGTCACTCGGAATCGAATAATTGACGCAGTCAGAAGTCGATTCGAAATATAGAATAGAGGGGAGAGAATTATCCCCTGATAATGGATGGAAAATCCCTTTCGGACAGGAGTTCGCGAATGCATAACCCAATCTGGAAATCGACTCGTCAGGCCACCTTCACAGGCCAGCGGGGGTGGTTTGTCCGTCTTTCTGGGGTCCTGTTGCTCACGATTCTCTTGCCGTCCCTAAATGGGTTCGTTTGGGCTCAAGAAGCAGAACCCACAGAACCGCTGGATGAACGCCAGCAGCTATTGGCGGTCCGATATCAGCGTCTTGAAAAAATGCTGGAGCAGATGGCTCAATATATGTGGAAGACCGACCCGGAGCGAGCCGAACTCTTGATGCGGGCGATTGGTCAAAGCAAACAGAACCGGATCAGTGACCAGATGGAACAGATCGCCCTCTTGCTTGAACAGCAGCAGTTGGGGGAAGCGGTCGATCGTCAGGGGGAGGCGGTCAAAGTTCTCGAAGCCCTCTTTCAGTTATTGCAAAGTCAGGACCGACTCGCCGAGATTGAAAGTGAGCAGGAACGGATTGAAGCCATCCTGAAAGAGTTGAAACAGATTGCCGCTCGTGAAAAAAATCTGCGCATCGCTACGGAGCGCGGAGGTGATCAGGAACGTCTGGCAGAGAAGCAGGCCGAAATTGCCGAGCAGAATCAGAAACTGGGCGAGAAAATCAAAAACCAGGACGACCAACGAAACGGAACCGACGAAAAATCTGGTAAGGACTCGGAGGACTCGGAAGGAAAACCGTCGGAAGGAAAAGAATCCGAAGGAAAGCCCTCCGAAGGAAAACAGAGCGAAGGCAAAGAAAACGAATCGTCTCCATCTGACTCTGATCAGCAAAACTCCGATTCAAATCAAAGTCAGGACGGAAATCAGAATTCACAAGGACAGCAGGGTCAACAAGGGCAACAAGGGCAGCAGGGACAGCAAGGAGAACAGGGTGACCAGCAGCAGCAAGATCAGACGCCCGGCCGGCAGGAGATCGAACAGGCTCAGAAGAATCTTGAAAAAGCGATTGAAGAACTGAAAGAGAAACAACGCGAAAAAGCGACCGAGGAACAGCAGCAGGCATTAGACAAACTGTTAGCAGCCAAAGAGAAACTTGAAGAGATTCTCCGTCAGCTTCGTGAAGAAGAACGGGAACTGGTTTTAGCTTCACTGGAAGCCAGGTTCCGTAAGATGCTCGCTCTGCAAATGGCTATTAACTCCGATACGGAAACACTTTCGAAATCACCTAACGAAAAATGGACCAGCCGTCATTTTGGCCAGGTGCGTGAGCTTGCTCAACAGGAACAATCCGTTGAACTGGAAGCAGAAAAAGCCCTGAGCTTGCTTCAGGAGGAAGGTTCTTCTGTTGCATTTCCTGAAGCGGTGGAGCAGTTGATTGAAGACATCAGGATGGTAGTGAAACGGCTTCAGAAAGAGGACGTGGGTGATTTTACTCGCGCGGTTCAGGTCGATATCGTGACGGCTCTCGAAGAAATTATCGCGACATTACAACAGGAAATGGAAAAACAGTCCCAGCAACAACAGCAAGGCCAACAGCCGGGTGGTGGTCAACAAAATGATCCCGGCTTGGTTGAAAAAATTGCTGAGCTGAAAATGCTACGAACGCTTCAGTATCGTATCAACCGCCGTACTACTCAAATCGGTAAATTGATTACGGGCGAGCAAGTCGAAGACCAAGAGCTTATGAAACAACTTGACGACTTGGCCGACCGTCAAGATCGTGTTCGAGCGGCAACCTACAACATCGCTACGCAGAAAAATCAGTAGGAGAGATTGATGATT
>JAGQQC010000046.1 GCA_020426395.1 Planctomycetaceae bacterium | reverse complement strand
CTTGTTTCCCGTTCGCCACCATCGATGATGGCCTGTTCGACTTCAACGGAGGGTTTCCCCCATTTACGAATCCCGTGCGCGAAAACACGGGCGACGGGGGAATCGTTTTCTTCACAAAGGGTGAGCGCCGATTCCTGATCGAGCCCCCCTTCTTCGAGATGTTGCAGGAACCGTTCGACAAAGGGACGCGGAATCACCCGGGCACGACGGAGTACGACTACCCGTTCAATGATGAACCAAACCGAGATAAAGGAGGCAACGATGAAAGGCACGACGAAGAAATACCCCATCGCATTCATGATTTCCATCGGGCCGGTGGGGATGTAGGAATTGTTACTGTCAGCCCCACTCATGGAAATGGCGGGAGCAGCCTCGATGTTTTCAGACGTTCCGGGAGCGTCTTGCGCAAACAGAGAGTGCGACAAAAAGAGAACAAGCAGGCCTGCCCAGACAATCAAGAGAGCCGTTGTCATCCAGTTTAACGAGGTTCGATCCCTCATGTTCCTGATCTCCATCCAACTTTGGAACACCATCGACCGAGCAACTTGGAGACCCGATTGGTTCCAGCCATTGCTCCATCGACCTTATTTTCGCTGGTTTTACTGACTTATCCCGTCACCGACAACCTCAAGTCGGGTTTTCGCCTGTTCGGCGTACTTGGATTTCGGAAAATCTTCGATCAGCTTCTGATACGTAATCCGGGCTTTTTCTGGTTGTTCCAGCGCTTCGTCGCATTGGGCCACCTGATACAGGGCGGGAGCCTGCCACTCCGGAAACGGCCAGGAGAGGAAAACCTTGTAATACTCCTTCTGGGCAGTTTCGTAATCTTTATCCGACTGGATCAGGTAGGTTTCCGCCAGCAGGAACTGCGCTTTCGCTCCGGTCGTAGATTTCTTACCAACAGGGTCGTTCAAGACTCGCAGAAATGAGTTACGGGCTTCCTCGAAACGAGCCTGTTGTTTATGGATCCGGCCTTCCAGTTCATCCGCCAGGTATTTTCGATCCGTACCGGATTGACGGAAATCAGATAAGATCGCCATCGCCTCACCATACTCTTTGTTCCGGAAAGCGACTTCCGCCAGCATGATCCATAACTCGGTGCTGCGTTCGGCGGGGGGAACTTTTTCTTCCAATTCGCTCAGTATTTCCTCCGCACGCGTCGTTTGATTCGTTCCCAGGAGTGCTTCCAGAAAAGAGGTTTCCACCTTGGTTCGATATCGACTCTTCGGCCATGTCTTCAGAAAATCGCGGCCCAGTTCCAGAACTCGTTCCCAATCTTCGGCAGAGGTCGCGATCACAATCAATTGATAGGTGGCCGCTTCTTTCACTTTTTCATCGGACTCGGTTGAGGCCAACAACTTTTCAAATTTTTCGCGGGCGGTCTCTCGACCTCCCGCAATAAGATCACTTTCTGCCAAGCTAAGTCGTGCACTATCCGCGAGTGGGGAATCGGGATGATCCTCAATCAAGCGTTGATAAATTTGATCGGCCTGAGAATAAAAACCGGCATCCAGGTTCATTAGCGCCCATTCATCGAGCAACTCGGCATGTTGTTCGGCTTCGGGGAATGTATCCAACAGGCGACCATAAACCTGGTTCGCCCCATTATAATTTTTCTCCGACTTCAGTAATCGAGCCGCCTGAAGTCCGGCCAGATAGACGTACCGGGTCGCTCCCTCCTTCTCCGCCCCTGCGGGAAGTGTTGTATCGGGTGGAAGCCAGGTGTCCCTCAACTTTGCGTAGGCAGCCAGTGCTTCGGTAGTATTCTTCAGGGCTTCCTGCGCACGTCCAACCATCAACATCGCTTCTGGTGCGTAAGCGACATCGTCCGCATAGGAAACCAGAAGCTGATTGAAACTTTCGATTGAGGGCGCCCATTTTTCCTGTTTGTACTGCGACCAGGCCAAACCAGAGAGATCAGCCCCGCTCGCAATTTTTTCGGGAGTCGAACGGGAAAGATCGACCAAGGCCTGAAACAATAATTCGGCATGGAGCCAGTCCTCTGCCTGATAAGCACTTTCGGCAGCCGTACGTAATCCTTTCAAATGAGTTGATTCCGCCGACAGTCCTTTTGTCTCCGCCTGTGTCTTCAATTGATTCAACAGGGACTCAAGAGCAGCGGAGTCTTCCGATTCAACTCGCACCAGGAGTAATTCGGAAAATACTTGTGCGGCTCGTTCATCTTGTGGATAGTTGAGCAAATACTGCTCGAACGCCTTCGCCGCCTGATCCAGTTCCCCCAGTTCCTTGGCATTCAAACCTGTCAGTAACAGAACATCTTTCTGTTCGTCCGGATGCAATTCGTCGACATTGCTCTCGACGACAGGTTTCAGCGCCTGCATTGCCTCCTCGTATTTCTTTTGCTGCGTCAACGCATGAGCCAGGTGCAATCGGGCAAGTGTTTGCGTGCGGGGAATGGTCGAACTCGCCAGGACTTCCTGTAAGATATCAACTGCCTCTTGAAGATTCGCTTCCTCTCCCCGGGCGATCAACAGTCGTCCTTTGAGCAACTGTTGACTGAGCCGGATCAGACTTTCTGGATAAAGTTCATCAAACTTCTGCATTAATTGCGAGGTTTGATCCAAATCATCTGCCTGGAAAGCCGCCACACAGGCAAAATGTAATGCGTTCTCCGCAATCTTCTGGTCCGGCCATTTCTGTTGCAGTTCCAGGAAAAGTTTTAACGCTGCTCCGTTATCTCCCGCTCTCAAATGAGAGTCTGCCAAATGATAAAGGACCTCCGATTGTAAAGAGCGTTCCGGCTCCGCCGCCGTTCGGTCTTCAGTCGCCATTAACTCCAGAATTTTGATCGCCTCGGCAAATTGATCTTCCGCTTTATAACAGAGAGCCATCCAGTAATCGGCCGTCCGTTTCAAAGCGGTCGTTCCAGCGGACTGCTGGAACTCATTGCGTGCAGCCGAATAATTTCCCATACGAAAGTAGGTATATCCTGCGTTCAAATGGGAAGTCCCGATTTGTTCATCGCGAGGATATGCTTCCTGAAATTGTTTATAGAGGGTCAGCGCCACCTCGAATTGATCTCGTTCGTACTCCAACGCAGCCAGTTTCAGATAGGCAGAGGTCGCATGCCGCCCCTTCTCTGCAATGATCGCGCGGTAGGCTTCGACGGCGTTATCCAGTTGTCCTTCCCCTTCGAGTGCCTGTGCCAATCCGAACTTGGCGTCGGACATCATTCTTCCCTGGGGGAATTGTTTGAGAACCTGCTGAAAATGATTGCCAGCTTCTTCAAACTTCTTCAGTTTCAATTCACTGTTGCCCAGATAGGTGAGTGCCCACTCAGCCAAAGCATGTTGGGGGAACTTTTCCAGCATCACCTGAAAATCGGTGGTGGCCGTTTCGTAGTCATTGAGCAGATAACTCGCTTCGGCGAGCTGATAGAGGGCATCGGGAAGATATTTGCTATCGGGGTATTTCTCTGCATAGGGGCGCAACTGGTCACGGGCCTCAGTCAGTTTTTGTTCTTTCACCAGCGATAAGCCGAGATAAAGTTCGGCAGCCGAAACTTTCTCGTGTTGTGGAAAATCGGTGATGAACTTCTGAAACGCTTCCGAGGCAAAGTTCCAGCGCTGCTGTTTATAAAGACCCACCGCCAGATTGTACTGGTCCGCAGCCTCATCCGCGCGAACCTGTAAACTCGCGCTAAACAAGAAGAGAAAACTGCACAGGCAAACCAGTGGGAGGGGGACGATCCTTCTAACCATAACTATCGTTCTCGGGGAGTTCTATTCGTAACCGGTTATCAGGCAGACTTCGATTTTCCTCAAAGGGCCTGATTGACAAACGACAACCGGTTCGACAAGGGTCATTTTGAATCCATTGCGGGAGTAGAAAAAGCACGATCGACTTTTATTGAAAAAGCCGCGATGCGCCTTCCCATTGTAAAGCGCAACAGGCGGCTGCCAATCAGTTTACCCGGGTTCGCAAATGATTTTCCCCCGACTCTCCTCCCCGATTTGCCAAACTGGGAGAACTGGGGCAAGCCTGACGGGGCAAGTTGTTCGCACCGGCTCCTTTCTTTTAACCAGAGAATCAATTTGTCAAATCCTCGTAAACCTGTTAGTCTGGAATAGAGTGTTTCAGAATTAGCACAATCACCTTCGGGTTCAGTATGCGCCACCTCCACACCCAACTTCACCAGATCTTTTTCTTCCTCGTCGGACTCGTTCTGTTTTCAGGTTGGACCGCCGCGCAACCTTCATCCCGAGACAACTCCGCTGGCCCGACGTACGACAGTTACACGCTTTTATTCTTCGAATCCCAGCATCCCTATTTTATTCGCCTGCAAGTCGCCATCGATTACCAAGCCCCTTCACAGATGCGCGCCGGGTTGCTGAACCGACTGTTCGAACAAACCGATATAAATCGAAACGGGGAACTGGAACCGGAGGAAAGAAAAGAATTTCGCGGCCCCGAACGCATGAAAGGAATTGTGCTCAAAACGACAGAAACTCAAACCGCTCCCCTTTCCCGGGATGAATTTCTGAACTTGCTGGAGCCGGCATTGGGGATCCCATTCGGGTTACAGATGGAATCGGCTCGTGTATCTGATCTGCCTGATCTGTTTAGCAAACTAGACCGGAACGAAGATGGAAATCTGGAAACGGAAGAATGGTCTTCCGCGTTACATCTCCTGGAAAAGTATGACTTCGATGACGACGAAACATTGAACCTGGTCGAAGTGATGCCATTATTGCGTCCTTTGAATCTGGCAGCCAACTCGGGACAACGAACACCGGCAGGTCACAGCGCCGGGTTATTTGAACTGCTTGATCCCAACCAACCTCGCGAACAACTGGCGCAGCAACTGCTGGCTCAATATGACGGTCAACAAGGTCACAAACAGGATGGTCAACTGAACGCCACCGAACTGGGTTGGACGGAAACGGATCTGCTGACGCGGTATGATGCGAACGGAGATCAGTTGCTGAATCGAACTGAACTACTCCAAGTTCTGGCCGACCCGCCCGCCCAACGCATCTGGCGGATGCGCATGCCGTTACAGAAAAAGTTAACCGTTCGTTTCTGGGAAGCGGATGAAGAAAACGAAAAATGGCTTTATCCCCGCTCTTCAAGTTCCCGCGCCAAAGCGAATGTAGGGGGATGGGAAATCGGCATTCGAATTCATAATCCTCGTCCCGTGTTTGCCGACGTACTCAGTTTCTACAAACTGAAAATACTACAACTTGACACCGACAAGGATGGCACCCTTTCCAAAGACGAAGCGGCTGGTTTGAACTTGCTCGCTCCCTTCGAATACCTCGACGAAAATCAGGACCAAGAACTGAACCGAACCGAATTAGCAGCCTACGTCAACCAGGAAGCCAGCATGGCGCAATGCCAGTTGTTGATGTCTGTGGATAAAAAAAGCCAATCTCTATTTCGCTTACTGGATGTGGACAGTGACCGACGACTGGAACCTCGCGAATTACTCAACCCGGTTGCGAAAATGAGTACCTTCGACCAAAACAGGGACGGTATCTTGACGGAACCTGAAATGAAAACGGTCTATGAACTTTCGTTTCAGCTTCAGGCACCCAGCCTGTTCATGGATAATTTACGACTGAATCAGAACGACCGGATCGGTCCCATTCTGACCCCGCTGACAGCCGGTCCAGAGTGGTTCCGCCAAATGGACCGAAACCTGGATGGCGATCTGACTCGCCGGGAATTTTTGGGCCCGGGCAACGTTTTTCACCAGCTCGACCAGGATCAGGATGGCCTGATTAACGCCGCGGAAGCGGATGCAGCGAGCGAGAAATAAACCCGCTCCTGTAAGAATTAAAGGAACGATATCGGTTCTATTCACATCCAAGTGCAAAGGGCATTCACCAAACACCCTACCATCACACCAATATACACTTGAGCACAAAAACTGTCTGTCTTCTGAACTTTTTTTAGCATTCAGGCCGGATTGGAATTCAGTTATTCCGATACTGGGCCTAGAATGAACGAGACCGACATTACAGAATCATATCTGAATTCGACGGACTGAATCCCGTCCCCCACCTACCACAGGAGTTCAACATGGAATTTCCCAAGTCGCTGGCGATGCTGAAACGGGTTTCGTTCCGTCTGCATCTCGTCCGTTGGGCGTTTCTGACATTCGTGTGGACTTTTGGGGCAGGTGTACTGTACGCAGTGCTTCTCCTGGCAAGCCGATTCACCGGTTTCGGCAGCGATTTCTTTCCCAAAGAAGCTCCGTATTACCTTTCCTGGACGATGGCTCTTGTGCCAGCGGTTGGCGTCGTGATGGGATCGATTCTCTATCGCCGTCCGAACCTGTCCGAAGCAGCCCGGCGTGTCGATGCTCATTATCAGTCCGATGACCTTTATCTAACCGTCTCAAAACTTGACCAGGCTTTTGGTGATTACCGTCCTCTCGTAGTCGAGCGAGCCGAACATCGGGCAGGACACGTGAACCCCACAGATGTTGTCCCCTTTCTGTTCGGCAAACAGTTCGCTCAATTGATGGGCGTAGCCGCCGTGATGTTTGGACTTAATTTAATTCCGCAGTTTGATCCTTTTGGAGAACTCCAAGCGAAAGAAGCCCTGGTCGAACAACAAAAAGAATTGCTCGTCGAAGACAAGGCAACCGATCAACGCAAAGAAGAACTCGAAAAACATCTCGCGCCGGAACAGAAACGAGCGGAAGATGTGAAGCGAGCTTTGAACGAACTGAAGAAAACCTTCAAAGAACTACAACCCAAGGCTCCTGAGAAAAATCAGCAGAAACTTACGGAGATTCAGAAACCGCTCGGCAAAATGTGGCGGGAATTAAATAAGGAATCCCTCAGCAAAGCTTTCAATAAAAAAATGTCCGGCCAACGGTTTGGTTCTTCCGAAGAGCAAGCCAAGCTGGAACAGTGGAAAAAAGAACTACAGGAAGGTTCCACTGAAAGCTTGAAAAAAGAACTGGAAGATATCATCGACAAGATGAACAAGATGGCCAGCTCGGACGACCCTTCCGAGAAATCTAAGCTTCGCAAAGAATTACTGAAGCAGTTGAAACAAGTCAAAGAGTTTTCCGAAAACGATGCACAGTCACAACAACTGACCACCGCGTTGAAACGGGCAATGAAACAACTTGAAATGGCGAATCAGAGCCAGAATTCCAATGGGGAACAGGGAGAAAATTGCGAAGCCTGCGAGCAGGGCGCGATGAACTCGATGGAACTGGCCCAGATGGAGCTACGGGAAATGGCCCAATCTCTGGAAGATTTGCAATCGCTGGAGGAAGCTCTAAAAACCTTACAACAAGCTCGCGCTAAAATGGCGGAGGGGGGAGAGCTTAGCGAAGAAGAGATGTCGATGCTCAGTGAAGCGGAAGCTCTCGCCGAATACGCCGCCGCATTCGCCGCCATGATGGAAGGAATGCAAGGAGGAGGCCCTGGCGAAGGTAATGGAAGTGGTATGGGAGGCCCGGGGATTGGTGAAGGAGGTGTCGCACCGGAAGATCCCCAGTCTGCTTCCGACTTCAAAACCGAGTTATCCAAATCGAAACTGACTCAAGGTGAACTGATCATGTCGGTCGCCAGTAAAGATGTGAATGAATCCGGAGAAAAACAGATTCAGCTCGGTTCCCTGATTCAGGATTTGCGTCAGGGAGTGAGCGAAGCCATTGAACAGGAACAGATTCCACCAGGTTACCATGAGAGCATTAAAAATTACTTCGACTCGCTTCAAGCAGAAGACATCGCTCTGCCCGGAGAAACGAAACCTGCTACCGATTCCTCTTCGGAAAGTTCTTCGACTAGCGAATCGGAATAATCGACGATCTGGTTGGTCTATCAAATCGATTCGCTCGTTACTCTTCTGCACCGTCCTGATCTCGGTAACTGGTTGCCAGCAAAGCGAGGGACCTGCCGGCGATCCACTGGTGGTTTACTGCGCGCACGATTCGATTTACTCAGAAGAGATTCTGAACCAGTTTACCGAACAAACCGGTATCGAAGTTGAAATCCGTTTTGATACGGAAGCGACCAAATCGCTAGGGCTGGTGCAATCGATAATTGCCGAAGCCGCTCATCCCCGCTGCGATGTCTTCTGGAACAACGAAATTCTGGGCACACTCGATCTCGCCGAGCGAGGTTTGCTCCAGCCTTATAAAAGCCTGAACGCTGAACGGATCCCCGAAAAATTCCGCTCACCTAATGGAGCCTGGACCGGCTTTGGAGCGAGGCTTCGGTTGTACATCATCAACACCGATCAAATGGACGCCACTCCCGAAGCGGTGGAACAAGCCTTACAGGGTGACCTCTCGAAGATGGCCATCGCGAAACCCCTCTTTGGGACAACTCTCACTCAATATAGTCTGATGTGGTCTGAAATGGGGGGCGATGCTCTTAAGGAATGGCATCACAAACGGACTGAACAAGGTTGGAAAATCGTGCAGGGAAATGCCGTGGTGAAAAATCTTGTTGCGGACGGGAAATGTCAATTCGGCTGGACCGATACCGATGACTTTTTCCTCGCGGTCGACGATAATAAGCCGGTGGCCATGTTGCCAATTCGTACTGAGGAAGGACAAACGATCTGTATTCCTAATACGGTTTCCATTGTCAAAGGAACTAATCAGGAAAAAGCGGCCCAAAAGTTGATCGACTTTTTATTATCGGAAGAGATCGAACTCGCCCTGGCTAATTCCCGATCGCGCCAAGTCCCTCTGGGAACGGTGGACGAATCAAAACTTCCCGAGGAAGTCAAACAATTACAGGGATGGGCGGCGGAAGGTGTTCCGCTCGGTGGATTGCTGGAGGCAAGAAACGAATGTTTGAACTGGCTTGAAGAGGAATTTCTACCGTGAGCTTCACGGAAATCGTCGAATTCAGCCTGTTCCGAGCCTGCTTGATCAGTCTCCTGTCGATGTTGGTGGCTCAGTCCCTGCAACCTGCTTTGAAAACAGAACGACTCTGGCAAACGCGCCTGATCTGGGGAGCTTTACTGGCCCCGTTTTTCTGTCCCGATTTGCTCGTCGGCTACGCGTATTACAACTTCTCGCTGTCATTGGTGCATCATCCTGTCTGGAACGAATGGTTCTACGGATTGTTAGTCACTTTGAAAACAATCCCGCTGGCAACCATCCTGCTTTATTTCTCTCCCCCCTCTCCCCTTTCCGCGGAAGCGTTCTACTGCCGTGAACTGCTCAATCGGTCCCAGAGCGCTCGATTCTCGAAACTATCCTGGTGGTGCGGACCACGTTGGTTGTGGTGGGTTCGCGGACCTGGATTGCGCTTATTGCCCGCCGGAGGACTCGTCTTCCTGATTGCATTTCAGGAATTCGAAATCTGCACATTGATGAATACGACTGCCTGGACACTCAACCTGTTTGACCGACGTGCGATCGGTTGGGAATCAACCAGGGTTTATCAACTTGGGTTGCGGCCACTCGGTGTAGAGCTACTGGTTCTACTGATCATCCTGTTCGCTTATCTAAAATTAACGAAACAAACCAACAAAACTGACCGCCCGATTGTGAAACCGCTTTCTTCAGCCAGAGAAGGTTTGACCTGGGCTTATCTCGCTTTCGCCTTCGTTGTGATTCTGCTTATTCCAGTCGGTTTAGTCTTTCGCGGTTCCATTGCAGGCTGGACCGTTTTCCTTACCAACAGTTCGTTACTGCGAGAAACGGGTTACGCCTGCGGATTTGCGGCGATATCGGGCGTGCTCGCGCATGGTACGGCTGTTTACTGGGTGGGAAGGGGACAGTTAGTTTGGTGGTCCCGAATTCTGTTATTTCTGGTCTGCCTGCCTGGATTGTGTGGATCCTTTCTTATGAGTCTCACGGTCCTGGAACTCTTTCAAAAAACATCACTCTATCACCTGTATGATACACCACTTCCGCTCATTACCGGTTTGTATCTGTTCGTGTTGCCGCGCGCGGTCTTAATTCAGTTTATTCGTCGTGATGCCACGCAGCGAGAAAGCACATTTCTCGCAAAAACCTTGCGAAATTCCCCCGTAATCGCTCATCGGCGGGAAGGTTGGCAATTGTGTTGGGAACAGAATTTGTGGCCGCAATTCTGGTGTCTGATACCAGTCTGTTTCTGGACCTATTTTGATATGACCACTCCGTCGATTTTGGCCTCACCCGCCACGACTCCTGCCCCCTATCGTTTATATAATTTGATGCATTACGGCCAAGGGACTGGATTATCGGCCATGCTTTCTGCTACCATTGCAGCACCATGTCTATTCATCACACTGCTCATCGTCTTCTTAAAAACAATTCAATGGATTCATTTGCGTCGGTTAATGACTCACCGAAATTCAAATAGTTTGTAGGAAACTCATTCTAGAGTTTTCCTCTTGTGTCGCCGAACAACTGTCCGGTTCTGGTAATCGGGTCCTCCTCTCTGTTATGTTGGAGAACAGTCTGCGGTAGATTCGAACAGCCCCGTGCCAGTTTCCCCTCCTCTGATGAATCTCTACTCTGTCGGGACGGATATGTCTGACGTGTTATGGACTGTGAAGAATGTGACGTTGCCGGGCAATCCAGCGCCTCGGCTCGATCAATTCACAGCCTCGCTCGCCTCTCGTCCCACAGCCTTGCTTGGCCCCTCCGGTTCCGGTAAGACTTCCCTGCTGAATCTCCTGGCTGGGTTCGAAAAACCTGCTTCCGGAACAATTGACTGCCATCTCGAACAGGCGAACGATCGACTCCCCCTGTTCTGGGTTCCGCATACTTGGGGCCTCTGGCCCCATTTGCGTGTGCATGACCAACTGCAAGCCGTGGCCACCGACCAGACGCGGCCTCAACTGGACGAACTTCTGGAAGCGTTTGACCTCAATTCTTTGGTCTTTCGTTATCCATATCAACTTTCACAAGGGGAACAGTCCCGCCTTGCCGTAGCTCGCGCCCTGATGACGGCTCCACAAGTCTTGCTAATGGACGAACCCCTGGTGCATGTCGATCCCTCCCGCACACCAGGTTACTGGGTGTTTATCCGCCACTGGTGCGAAGAACATAAAATCGCCCTGCTCTTTTCAACTCATCAAGCGGAAGTCGCTCTGCGGGAAGCGGAAGAGGTATTGTGCTTGCAGGATGGCCGTCTCGTTTACCAGGGTTCGATGTCCGAGCTTTACCAATCCCCTCCCTCGGCAGAACTCGCACGTTATCTCGGTCCGACGAACTGGTTCGAAACCGAAGAAGCCCACTCCTGGTTACAAACATCCACAACCGGCTCGCAACATTGCCGGCCCGAACATTTAACCTGGCAACCCGATCCAACCGGCCCCTGCAAAGTGGAACAGGCCCACTTTCTCGGTTCTCATCAGGAAGTCGACCTGCATCAACCCGAACAAAATCTCCGGCGAAAAGTCTGGTTACGAAGCGGTCTACACCAGATGCAATCAGGAGAACGAGGATTCCTCAAAGCATTGCTGTTACTGATTTGCCTCTGCCTGCTTCCCGGATGTGAATCCGCCGAAGGGGTTGTGCTTCCCATCGAGTCGACTCGTTACTGGATGCTCCCCAAAGCGGGCCCCGCGCTTCCCGCTCCGCGCGGCATGGGCATGTCACTCGACCAAAACGTATTGATTCTCGATAACGGCGGACGGGTTCATATCTACTCCCCCGCGGGGAACTTGATCCGGTCCTGGTACATGCCCGCTTATGATGTCGGTAAGGCCGAAGGAATCGTGCAATTGCAGGATGGCCGCATTGCGGTCGCCGACACTCACTATCATCGGGTCGTCTTTTTTAACGAAGATGGAACCTTGCACTCGACGATTGGTGAGCTTGGAGAAGGCCCCGGGCAATTCATCTATCCTGTCAGTATCGCAGAGGATGAGAATCAAAATATCTATGTCTCCGAATACGGTGGGAACGACCGTGTTCAAAAATTCGATTCCACAGGGAACTTCCTGCTTTCCTTTGGAAGTTTTGGTGATACCGAACAAGCTTTTCAACGGGCGAGCGGTGTCGTCTGGCACGAAGGTCTCGTCTATGTTGCCGATGCCATCAATAACCGCATCCAGATTTTTTCTGACGATGGAAAATTCAAAACGACTTGGGGTACTTCGAAGCATCCGCTTGAATTGAATTATCCGTATGATATTGCCGCCGGACCGGAAGAGACGTTTTATGTCGTGGAATACGGTTCCGGTCGTGTGACCAAATTGAATTCAGAGGGGAAGTTAATCGCCCGTTATGGTTCCACCGGAACCGCAATTGGGCAGTTCAACACCCCGTGGGGATTAACGGTAGACCAGCTAGGCAATGTCTTCGTCGCCGATACAGGCAACCGGAGAATTGTGCTGTTGAAACAATAACTCGATCGATGGATCAACCTGATGGATAAAGTGACTGCGATCTTCAAGAGCCTGTTTCCGCCGGCGAAGGAAAAAATCACCTTCGCACGGACGCTCCCTCTTGTCTTGTTCCTGGTCCTTTTTCTGGGATCGATGTATGCCCTGGATCAATTGCAAATTGTCGTCTTCGGACGTCCCTGGATGTTCGGGCTTTCAATCATTATGGTCTGGTTCTGGTGGATGACTATCAATGGGTGGAGCGGCCTGGCCCAAACCCGACGCACAGTCAGCTTGCTAATCCGTCTTTCTCTCGTCGGCCTGTTTATTATTCTGTTGGCGGAACCCCGGGCGGTCCGCATCAGCGATATTTTGACGGTCATGTTCGTCGTCGATATGTCGGACTCGGTCGCCGATAGTGAAAGCGAAAAGGGAATTGGCTACGCCACCGATGTTTCCCGCGACCCGACCAAACCACAGGAAGACGAAACAGGCCTGATCGTCTTTGGTGGAAGTTCCGCAGTGGAAATGCCTCCTAATATCACCTTTCCTTATGAAGGGGCGATCAATTCGCTGGTGGAACGAGGCGCCACGAATATCGAGGAAGCCCTTTCGCTGGCGGGGGCGATGCTACCCGAAGGAAACCAGGGACGGATTGTCCTGATCAGCGATGGAATCGAAACAGAAGGAAACTTGAACCGGGTCGTCGATGAACTTATTTCCCGCGACATCATGGTTGACGTCCTTCCTATTGAATACACCTACGACAGCGAAGTCTGGCTGGAACGGCTCGACCTGCCGCATTCCGTCAAGATTGGAGAAAGCTACGAAGCCTCCATCATTCTCTCTTCCATCAAAGCTGGAAAAGGGAAGTTAAAGCTCTACGAAAACGGCGAAGAAATCGCGGAACAAAACGTCGAATACGAGGCCGGCAAAAACCGCTTTGTCATTCCCATCCATTTGCGTACACCCGGGTATTACGAATACACCGCCGAACTGGAACCGGAAACGGGCACGGATAATCTGTCCGAAAACAACAAGATGGTGAACTACCTCTTCATTCAGGGAGAAGGAAACGTCCTCTTGGTGACCAATCCCGATGGGAACGCCGAGGACTGGAGCGATCTGGAACGGGCCATTAAAGAGAGCCAGCGCCGGGTGGCCACAATGAGTGCGTACGAGTTCCCGCAGGATCCTCTTTCGCTCATGCCTTACGATGCGGTCTTTTTCGTGAATGTCGGTGCCAACGAATTCGACGCATCCCAGCAACAGGCGATGCATGACGCTGTGAAAAACCTGGGCGTCGGTTTCGCGATGCTGGGTGGAGAAAACAGCTTCGGCCCCGGTGGCTATCACCGCACCGCTATTGAAGAAGCGCTTCCAGTCACGATGGATGTCTCCAATAAAAAAGTGCTCCCCAAAGGGGCTCTGGCCATTGTGCTGCATACCTGCGAATTTCCGCAGGGGAATACCTGGGGAAAACGAATTGCCAAGCAGGCGATCAAGGTCCTCAGCAAACAGGATGAAGCCGGGATTCTGGTTTATGGCCAGCAAGGTGTGGAATGGTTGTTCGAGCTGACACCGACTTCCCAATACGAAATGATGGCTCAGAAAATCAACTCGGCGCAAATCGGTGACATGCCCAGCTTCGCCACCACCATGGAGATGGGCTTCAAGGCGCTTTCCGAAAGTGACGCTTCTGCCAAGCACATGATCATCATTTCCGACGGCGACCCGGAACCTCCCACACCAAAACTGCTCGGAAGTTTCTCGGAGAACAAAATCAGTATCTCGACGGTCGCCATCTTCCCTCACGGAGGATTGGAAATCTCCACTCTACGACAAATCGCAGACGCGACGGGTGGACGTTATTACTTCCCCGACGACCCAAGTCTGCTCCCGTCCATTTTTATCAAAGAAGCCCAAACGCTTCAGCGAACCATGATTCAGGAAGAACCCGTTGTTCCGGAACAAGGTTTTTACTCTCCCATTCTCAAAGGAATCGATTCCATCCCAACATTGCATGGTTATGTGCTGACTTCGATCAAAGATGATGCAGAACCTGTTCTGCAAGTCATCTCCGAAGGGGAACAGGGAGTCGATGTTGATCCGATACTTTCCACCTGGCAATACGGCCTCGGAAAATCGGCTGCGTTTACTTCGGATTTGTCTCTCAATTGGGGGAAGGAATGGGTCAACTGGGAAAAATACCAGGCGTTTGTGCAACAGTTGGTGACCCATATCTCGAAGGTCCACAAAGAGACTTCTCTCTCCATGTGGACTTATAAAGAAGGAAACACAGGTACAATCGTCGTCGAAGATGCCGCCCCCAACCAGGATTTTCTGTCGATTCAGGCACAGGTCAATGGACCACAAAATCGATCCGAAACCGTCGAACTGAAACAGGTTGGTCCTCGGCGATATGAAGCGAACGTCCCCTTATGGGGAGAAGGTCGTTATTCGGTCGTCGCCGCGGGAGTTTCGGGAGACCGGAATGAACAAGCCGTCGGAGCCATCATCAATCCATACGACACGGAATACATGGAGTTCCAATCAAAGACGACCATTCTGCGACGGATCGCGGAAAAAACGAGTGGTAAGGAACTCACCGGCACTCCCGTTGCGGAAGAAATTTTCGACCGACGTGAATCACGCGAAAGTTCACAGCCCATCTTCGACTGGTTCCTGTTGGCGCTCGCTTGCCTGGTGCCGCTTGACGTGGCTGTCCGCCGTATACAGATCGACTGGTATCTGGTCTCCAGTTGGTTCTCCTGGGGAAGCCGCAAGTCGGAATCCACCGCGACGATGGGAACATTACTCGATCGGAAACAGCAGTTGAAAGGGACCTTCGAAAGTCAGCGAGAAACTTCCACGCTACAACCAGGCAAGTCCTCGGTGCGTAAACAACCTACCACCCCGATTGACTTGAAACAGAGAGCGAAGTCGGCTGCCGCAGAAACACGTCAGGTTCAACAAAAACAGGAAGCGGCCAAACAGGCAGCGGAGAAAAAGAAAACTGATTCCGACCGCATGACCAGCAAACTTCTCGAAATGAAACGTCGCCGAGATGAATCCAAAGACTAGACCTGCGGTCATTAAGGGCTGGTTCCCGAAAAACCGTCACCGAATTTATAACAAACTCAAATCTTAATTGAATAGCACATTGAAATAACCTCTCGATCCACTCTGGAGATAACCGTCATGAATCAACAGGTACAGGAAAATGAAGTGCTGCAAGCGGAAGCCGATCACTTCAAGCAACAATACCACGATGCGAAAGAACAGATAGGGCGCGTCATCGTCGGACAGGAGCGAGTGATTGAAGCCTCGCTGACCGCTCTTTTCTGTGGCGGAAATATCTTACTGGAAGGGGTTCCCGGCCTCGGAAAAACGGAACTGGTGAAAGCGATGTCCCAAGTTCTCGACCTCGACTTTCGCCGGATTCAGTTTACTCCTGACTTGATGCCGGCAGACATCATCGGCACCAATATCATGAGTACCGATGAAGCTGGCAATTACCAGTTCGAGTTCCGCAAAGGACCAATCTTCACCCAGTTGTTACTGGCCGACGAAATCAACCGGGCTTCGCCCAAAACACAGTCCGCGCTTTTGGAAACAATGCAGGAAGGAACCGTAACCACCAGCGGCACGATTCACACGTTGAAACAACCTTTCTTTGTCATGGCTACCCAAAACCCGATCGAGCAGGAAGGAACCTACCCGCTCCCGGAAGCCCAGCTCGACCGCTTTATGTTCAAGGTCGATGTTCCCTTTATGTCACGACATGAACTGAACGAAATCGTCACCCGTACAATTCTTCGGAGTAAAGTCGAACTGGAAAAGAAACTTGATTCGGAACGAATCATCGAACTTCGAGGAATTCTCGACAAAGTCGTGGTCGCTGACCCGATGCGAGATTATGCCGTCCGTCTGGTATTAGCAACGCATCCGGAAACTGAATTCTCGAATGAGGAAGTCCAACAGTTCATTCGCTGGGGAGCCAGCCCCCGTGCGGCACAGTCCCTGATTCGGGCCGCTCGCGTTCGCGCACTTTCACAAGGGCGAGTCCATGTCTCGTATGAAGACATCCGTTATTTCGGAATCGAAGTGCTCCAACACCGGGCACTCCTGAATTACGACGGTCAGGCGGAAAACGTGGCAGTCGCCAGTTTGATCCAATCCATGATGGAAAAACTGCCTGAGGAGGCTTAAGCGTTGGAAACGGCTTCAAAAAAAATGCAAATGACATCTCTGCTCGCGAACGATACCCTCGGGCGCGTGGAGAAAATGCGTCTGCTCTCCCGCCGAAAGTTCACCAACAAATCGCATGGTGAACACCTTTCGGGAAAAGGGGGTACGAGTACCGAGTTCTCGGATTACCGAAACTACGTTGCCGGGGATGACGTTCGCTATGTGGACTGGAATATTTTCTCCCGACTGCGA
>JAGQQC010000469.1 GCA_020426395.1 Planctomycetaceae bacterium | reverse complement strand
GATCGACACCTGGTTTGACACCATTGTTGACGGTAAAGACGCATTGAGCGTGGCTGGTCAAGCACGCTCATTTCCCTCCATGTTTACTCCGGCGATCTGGTGGTGGCGAGGGAATAAATTCAGGCGATACTGTGAACGAACGACTGCCGAAATTGCAAGTGAGATCACCAGCAATGCCGAACTCGCTAAAGTCTTTGTTTCCCAGTGGGGCGACTTTGGTGGCCGGCCAAGCACGGCGAGTTTTGCAATCCACGCGGCGGTAACTTGGTCTTACCTGGAAGCAGGTGCGTACTATCCGGTTGGCGGAGCCTCCTCAATCGCCCAACACTTGCTGCCAACAATCACGGACAACGGTGGTGAGGCGCGAGCGGGTATGAAAGTCTCCTCGGTGATTATTGAAAACGGAGCCGTCACGGGAGTCGAAACAGCCGACGGGGAGAAATACTTTGCCAAACATATCGTATCGGACATCGGCGCGAGAGAGACTGTTGATCGCCTGTTACCTGAAGACCACGGCCATGATAATTGGGCGAACGAGATTCGCGCAATTGGCCCCAATATCTGTCATTACTCGCTGTTTATGGGATTCTCGGGAGATGTTGAAGCTGCAGGCATGACAAAATCCAATCATTGGCTCTACCCTACTTGTGACGTCGATGTCGTCTGGACGAACGCACCGGACGGAAGACCTCCGGCGATGTTCCTTTCGTTCGCGTCATTCAAGGATCCCGCCCATGATCCTGGTCCTGACAAAAAATACGCCGGCGAACTGATTGCCTGGTCGGATTGGTCAACCGTCAAGAGATAGGCTGATGTTCCACACGACGAGCGCGGCGAGGACTACCAGTCCTTCAAAAAATCAATCGAGTCGACCTTATTGGAGCAGTTCACCCATTACTTCCCGCGACTAGCCGAACTAATTGTTTTCCATGAAGTCTCCACTCCGTTGGCAACCGCCTCGATTACCGGACATCGCCAGGGCTCGTTTTACGGTCTCGATGTGACTCCGGAACGAGTCACCTCCGACGCACTCCGGATGAAGACGCCTCTTACTGGACTTTATCTGACCGGCCAGGACGTTCTTTCCCCTGGCATTCCCGGTGCATTCTGGGGTGGAATTCTTGCGGCCGCCAGTATCGATCCAAAAGTGTTCATGAAAATGAAAGTAATTTGATAACAACGAGATACGTTGTAATTTAGAAGAGAAAAACTGGCTATTACGATCCAGAAATCGAAGAACTCTTTCGCGAGAAGAGACATGCATTACCTGTTTTCGATTGAAAATAATAATTAGTGCCAATTTCATTTTCAGGATGTGAGTTAATTTTGAAAAAAGATCGATTGATAGTTGAATTTACAAACGGTTTCTTAACAAAATTAAGTAAGAAATCATTTCGTTGAGATCGAATCACGTACAAACAAGCCATCGTTTTTGCACAAAAGTTGTTTGGAAGGTATTCGCCCCTCTCAAATCAAACGGCGATGCTTGCTTCGATTAAACAGAGCTTTATCCAAAGAAATCCTTTGGGACTTTGACATTCTGTTATTAATTGCCTGTCTCTCTTCAATTCATGATAAAATTTCCGTCGAATCTCATTGAGAAGATAACGTCCATTTCCGGGTTTATGGATGGACCTCTTTGAATGATCCAAGGTGTGACTTTGACATCGTTATATATGCGTCGTTTCCTGATGATAACGGTTGTTCTGCTTGTGCTGATTCTCAGCATTTCTGCGTGGGGACTCCTGACTTCCCAACCCTCTTCAAGTTCAGAAGGACCCCCTGAAATGGTCTGGATTCCTGCGGGGCAGTTCATGATGGGAATTGAGGATAAGCGGTTTATTGATACAACGCCGCTTCATGAAGTCAAACTGGATGGGTTCTGGATCGACAAGACAGAAGTCACCAACGCGCAGTTTCAGAAATTTGTGGAAGCAACAGGATACGTGACCGTTTCTGAACGGGTTCCGACGGCTGAAGAGTTTCCCAATGCTCCCCCGGAAAACTTGAAGGCGGGTTCGGTTTGCTTCTCCCCACCAGATCACCCTGTTCCGCTGGATAACCATTATGTCTGGTGGAACTACATTCATGGATCCGATTGGCGTCATCCAGAAGGTCCGGAAAGTAATCTGGAAGGACGTGAGAATCATCCCGTTGTCCATGTTGCCTATGAGGATGCTGAGGCTTACGCCCAATGGGCGGGTAAGCGATTACCGACCGAGGCCGAATGGGAATACGCAGCCCGGGGAGGACTCGATCAGAAAAGATATACCTGGGGAGATGAGTTTCAACCGGAGGGGAAATTCATGGCGAACACGTTCCAGGGGATCTTTCCGGTCAGCAATACATCCGAAGATGGTTTCACCACGACAGCTCCCGTTGGCACTTTCCCTCCTAATGGCTATGGCCTCTACGATATGGCTGGCAACGTTTGGGAATGGACCAGCGATTGGTATCGGCATGATGCGTACCAGAAACTCGCCAATCCAAACGAGGTCATCGAGAATCCCAAAGGTCCTTCTCAGATAGAATCATTTGACCCAATTGAACCAGGTGTGCAGAAGCGAGTGCAGAAAGGAGGCAGTTTTCTCTGTACCGATCAATACTGCACGCGCTATGTTCCAGGGGGCCGAGGTAAAGGCGAACCCTCCACTGGCACAAATCACACTGGCTTCCGTTGTGTAAAAGATAAATAAACATAAAGACAAAGCGGGCCCGGCAAAGAATACCTTTTCCCCTTAAACAAACTCAGGAGAAACCAGCATGTTAAAATCCAAACTGGCAGGAATGGCGATGATCGCATTTCTGCTGACGACAGTCACACTTTCAGCAGCGGACAAGCCGAATATACTTGTCATCTGGGGAGATGATATCGGCACCTGGAATATCAGTCACAATAATCGGGGAATGATGGGATTCCATACTCCGAACATTGACCGCATCGCCCAGCAAGGGATTTCCTTCACCGACTATTATGGTCAGCAAAGCTGCACTGCGGGTCGCGCGGCATTCATTGGTGGAAATGTTCCTGTTCGTACAGGCATGACTAAAGTCGGTTTACCGGGAGCCAAAGAAGGCTGGCAAAAAACCGATGTGACCCTCGCGACCGTGATGAAAGCGGCCGGTTATTCGACAGGTCAATTCGGAAAAAATCACTTCGGTGACCGAGACGAACATCTTCCTACAATGCATGGATTTGATGAGTTCATGGGGAACCTGTATCACCTCAATGCTCAGGAAGAACCGGAAAACCGAGATTACCCTGGGGATTACGTCTTACCGAATGGAAAAACTTTCCTGGAAACATATGGGCCTCGAGGCGTGCTGAACTGCAAGGCTGATGGCAATGGTGGTCAAACGATTGAAGACACTGGGCCTCTTAATAAAAAACGGATGGAAACGATTGATGACGAAACTGTTGCTGCTGCAAAAGATTTCATCAAACGGAAAAAC
>JAGQQC010000468.1 GCA_020426395.1 Planctomycetaceae bacterium | reverse complement strand
ACTGATGACTCGGGTAGGACGACATTATGAGTCAAAGTCCAGGGACGCAGTTCAATGACTGGGATAAGACAACAACTATCTAAAAATACAATTCCGCGTGGCGCCTCATTGCTTCCTTGCGGGTTACTCATCTGTCCTCTCCTCTCAAAACGTCCGGCAACTCACTTATTCTTTTGTGGACGCTCTCTGATTCATCCGGGTTTCTCGCTTTTAACTGCCATTTTGCCATTCGGACGATTTGCTGCATTCTTTCACACACATCCGTATGTCGCCTCCAATAGCTCTCAGGGACACTCGTTACGAGAACGAGCAAGTCTCCGGGATATAGATCTCCCTCTGTAAATGGATCTGCTTCAAGGACTTCTATTGCCAACGGCACCAGATAAAACAGGCTGATTTGCTGACCGATCATCAATCTTAGATTTTCAGGTGTGAACTGATTGAGAGGTACTTTACGCAAACGATGGCACTCCTGGACCAACCCGGTGCTGCCTTTGGGTGGTTCCCCCCAGTCATCGCGTTCGAGTTGAGTCAGGGTTTTCGTTCGATCGAAGATAGCAGGCATTTTTTTAGAATTCGTTTTTATTCAAGGCGATTTATTTTTAACCCTCAGCAAGCGATTCAAACCAGTCCTTATTCCAGGTCTCGCCAACAAACCTCCAACCAACCCACTCTTTGCCCGTCTGAATTGAAGTTCTCGGAAGGGCGAAATTCTGCCGTCTTGCGAATTGCTGTCTCAGGATCGATCTTCAGTCTCTGTTCCAGTAAGCGTTTAATCTCTTCGTGTCTTTTGCGGTCTTCCGGTAACGCCGGATGCGTCTCGTGTGACGTCTTCCCATTTGCAAAAGCTGACTCCCATTTCAGCCAGATATCCCAGTCTTCGAGAGCCAGAGCAAATGTTTTCTGATCGACGGGTGACAGTAAAAATGTGTCGGCCTCCATGTCTTCTCCATCCTGCCACTCCGATTGATAATGATGAGGTCGCCCGTTGAAGTCAGCAATGCCCTCCCTCGGTCCGTCATACCATTCATTTACAGTGTAGACGACTTCGAACAATTTCATTACTCCTCAATATTCTCTTCGGTTTCTTCCAGCGACAGTCCCGTTGTTGCTTGTGCTTCCCAACGCAAAGTTCGTGCCTCTTTCGTGTCAAGAATTTCCAAACCCCGGTGTGCCCAATATCGGAAATGCTCATCCTCACTTCGAAGCTGAATTGCGAGAAAATCGAAAGCAACCGGAGATTTTGCGGAGCCGATCAATTCCAGAAGCCAGCACCGTAGACCATGGTCCGTTTCATTATTGAATTCTTCAATCAGTTCATGCACATAATCACTCGCATGAGATTCCAATAAATGAAACCCCTCCTCCTGTATCTGCGGGTCTCGATTCTTCATCATTGTCATGCATTTATTGAATCCTGGGAATTTTTTCATCGTACGCAATTCCATTTCTGAATCAATCTAATCAGGGCAGTTATATCATCTTTGACACAGCTCCACGGACCGCCCATCCGGATCCTTTACGACAGCATGATACCCCCATTCGGTTCGCCTAGTTTTCGGATGACTGCAAAAGTCGTTTTCGGTGAGCTCCTTCAGAACATGGTCGAGATTGGACACACTGAAACCAAGTCGCGTTGATGAATCTGGTCGGGCGTCGTCCGCAAGTGGATACAGCTCAAGCACCGTACTGGCTACTTCACCCGCGAAATGTACAGGGCCAGTACCATGTTGTTCTTCGCCGAACTGGATGCCAATGAGGGAGTAGAATTTTCTCAATTCATCAAGCTGACGAGTTTTAAGAACGAGTAGTGATAACGAAACGCCCGGCATGAACTTGATCTCCTAAAATCTTTACCAATGACCGTTCCCAATTGCTCCCCGCTGGACCCCGATATTGCTCAATCCTACTCTGACCCTTAGAAAAAAAGAATGAGGGATCGGGTTGTAAGTGTATATTTCACAAAGGCTTATGAGTTATGTTTTGTTTCCTGGTTTGTTTTTCGAAAAAAACTTCCAGAATCGTGGCGGGTACAAATCGGCCTTTGCGAGTGAAGTGTGTCAAACAACGACGTTTATGAAAAACGTCACTCACAAATTCACTTTTTTCCCTAAAGGAATCAAACAATGAAAACTTCTTTACTCACTCTCGCTGCTGTTGTTCTGTCTCTGTCTGTGTTCACTGGTGCTGCTGAAGCCAAAGATAAATTCAGTTTCTCCCTCGGTAATGGAGGTGCTTCTTTCGGAAACGACGATATGAATTTCTCCCTGGGCAACGGTGGCATGTCCTTTTCTAACAACCAGGGACGTTTCGGACGAGGCCCCTCTCGCTGGAATCAACCAAGTCGACCTTCACGATTCTATCCCGCCGGCCGCCAGGAAATGCCGAACTACTACAACAATCCTCGTAACATGTATGCCAACCCATACTACAACGCTCCGCCCCAGTTCCCTCAATACGGTGGAGGTCAATATGGCAGAGAAATGCCCTGCGATTCCTACGGTTGCGATGGTCCACAGTGCGACGGTCCACAGTGCGATCAAGGTTGGGGTTTCGGTTTCTAAACCAACTCGATTCGTTCTCAAAAATCCGACAAATGAAAAGCCTTCCTGTGACACTTTTGTCCCAGGAAGGCTTTTTTTGTTTTGTGAGTTTTGAAGGCTTCGGAGAAATGTCGATGTTCTTTCTCATTCTGATCGGCTTGAAGCGTTAACTCGGTCTTAGCCTCACCGTCGGATATGAATTCTTGTTGTTCAATTGGTTGAGACACCGAATCTAGCGTAGCACCATCGAGTTTGGTCCCTGAATTTGTATCCAATCGTTGATTCCAAATGCCTGAGACATTGCATCGAGTATATTTTCACGATGCATTATCACATCCATGGGAAAACGAATCACGATTCCGTTGCAGTCACGTTCCCATACAGTGAATTTTCTCCAGGTAGTCGGCTTAATCTGCATTTCCTGAACGTCATCTTTTCGGAGGATGAAGACGTTCCACAATTCCCCCAGAAGACGATAGCTGCCTTCCATAAAATCAGTATCCTCTTCACATACCAAATCGAAACTGATTTCCGGACGCTCGCCATAGTAAGCGGACTCTGACTCGAAACTTCCCACGGATTCCAAATCTGACTGAAAAAAAGTTCGATAAAGAGCATGATTTTGCAAGTAGACAATGTAGGTCCAGAGGTCAGATCGATATGGTTTTCTACTTACGTGATAGGAATCAAGACAGATGATCGTCCCCTGTTCTCCGAGGAACTCCTGGCATTGTTCTCCCTTTCCACTGACGACTACCTTTTCATAATAATTAAATCCTGGCGCAGGAATTGCTTTGGCCATAGTCATTCCTACTCCCCAAAAATCTTCACCAAAATCCGTTTCCGCCGTCGTCCATCAAACTCGTAATAAAAAATGTGTTCCCACGGTCCCAGGTGTAACTGGCCGTTGGTAATGGCGACGACGACCTCGCGGCCCATGA
>JAGQQC010000467.1 GCA_020426395.1 Planctomycetaceae bacterium | reverse complement strand
GAAAATTGAACGACATCAAACTTCTGGATGATGGCCTTGAATTCACGGCGAAGGCGAAAAGCTTGCCGCTCGTGATTCCGGAAGAAGCCGCCGAGGGAGTGAAGTTGACCAAGCTCGGTCACAAATTCAGCCGGGAGGCAGTGGAAATCCATGGACTGCAACCTGGAAAATATCGTTTGACCATCGATGACCAGGAAGTGGGCACGTACACCAACCTGCAACTGGAACGCCATCTTGAATTACAAGCGAATGATAAAACACCGCAATATCAACAGGCTGCGGAAGTCGCCGCACTTAACAAAGTCCGAAATGATGGACCTGTTCATGAATTACGTGGCATCTGGAGTCAGTTCCAGCGATATTCTCGCCACCTCCGGCAACTGGCTGCAGAACCCAATAGCGAAGAGGTCACAGAACTTGTCTCCAAAGCCGAATCGGAACTGGGCGATCTTGAAAAGCGAGTAAAAGAGGCCGAAGCCAAGGCGAAAGAAATCGAAGACAAAATCTTTGAAATCAATCAACCTAAACCACGCGTTTATCGTTTCACCCGCGTTGACTGAAAACCACGTTAAAATTTTTAAGCCTCCAAGTCCTGCCTTCATCACCGAAGGCAGGACTTTTTTCATGCTGTTGACTATAAATAGTCAACAAAGCCAAATCACTGATCACTGATTCAAACCAGATACTTGAAATTGAACCTTGTATGAATTTTTTACTGACCAATGACGACGGGTTTGGGGCAGAAGGGTTACTCGCACTGGAAAGAGCGTTTGCTCCACTTGGAAAGATCTATGTGATCGCTCCCGATCAACACCTTTCGGGTTGTAGTCATCAAGTGACGACGGACCGTCCCCTGGAGCTTGTTGAGCATCGTGAAAATCAGTATTCCTTGACCGGGACACCGGCCGATTGCGTACGCGTCGCTCTCAAGCATCTGCAACTGCCAATCGATTGGGTGATATCCGGAATCAACCACGGGGGAAACCTGGGAGTCGACGTTTTCATGTCGGGAACAGTCGCCGCAGTGCGAGAAGGAGTCATGCATGGAGTTCCCGGAATCTCCTGTTCTCATTTCCGAAATGGAGTTGTTCCCTACCACTGGGAAAATGCAGAAAAAGTGACACATCGAATTGGCAAAGAATTGATAGAAAAAACGATTGATCGACACTGTTTTTGGAATATCAATCTCCCCGATGCGGAACATCTGACCCCGGAAACGGAATATCAATTGGCCCCATTGGAACCTGAACCGCTACCGGTCAGTTACGAAATAAAGTCCGGGCAGATACACTATGTCTGGGGGCAGTATGTGAATCGCCCCCGGACAGCCCAGTCAGATGTGGGCGTCTGCTTTGGCGGGAAGGTTTCGCTCAGCCTGGTCAATCTGCAAACCAAAAACGTTTCGATGTCACGATGAATAACCAGCCCGATTACGAAGCCCAACAGCAGATTGAACTCTGGAAACAGTTGCAACAAACTCCTGATCTTCTGGATAAATTGGCGAGTTCCAGCAGTAGTGAACTCCGGTTGCAGGCAGAGCTCCGAAAGGAATACCCCGCCGATCTGGTGCGGACTGCGATATCGCTACACGAATTACGCCTCAAGGGAACTTCGAAATACTCAAAAGCTAACGAGATGTGGTTCGACCGCGTTGGTCTGGAGCAAGCGACTCCGGAAGCCGTCGCCTTCTACAAAGCGGCTCAATTTGCCCAGCGGATTGGAAGCGATGAAATCCATGATTATTGCACCGGCATCGGAGCTGATGCCCTGGCCATCGCCTCACGCGGGCCTGTTCAGACATACGATCTCGACATCCGGCACGCCTGGCAGGCGGAGCAAAATGCTCGCTGTTATGGAACGGTCGATCGACTGACCCTCCACATTGAGAATGTCGAACATCTTGACGCCGCAGGGAAATGGATTCACATCGATCCCGATCGCCGTGCGTCAAAAACACGATCTCGTACCATGCGACTGGAACAATACGTCCCGGACCTCGAGTTCATGCAAAAACTGACCCAAACAGCCCGCGGAGGAGCTTTGAAACTGAGCCCGGCGAGCAATTTTTACGGCAAGTTTCCGGGAGCCGAAATCGAGCTGATCAGTCTGCACGGAGAGTGCAAAGAAGCCGCGATCTGGTTTGGAGAACTAGCCGAACCAGGGCAACATCGAGCAACCTGCCTGCCTGCTGGAGAAAGCCTGATCGGAAGCCCGCTTTCTGCGTTTCCCGACTTTTCAGAGCTGCAAACCTATCTTTACGACCCGGACCCCGCAGTAGTCCGATCCAGTCTGATCGATCTGCTCAGTGATCGCCTTGAACTCAATCGGCTCGACGAGGAAGAAGAATATTTAACGTCACATCAACAGGTTGATTCCCCGTTCGTCACCCGTTTTAAGGTCCAGGAGATCCTGCCGAACAATTTGAAACTGCTCAAGAAGTACTTTCAGCAGCACCCTGCTAGTGAAGTCGAAATCAAAAGCCGGCATATCCCCACCGACGCGACTGCTATCCGCAAGCGGCTTCCCCTGACGGGAACGGAACCCGTCACGCTCATATTTGCTCGCATCCAGAAGAAAGCCCAGATCGTCGTCTGCCGTAGAAATGGGTAGCCCGCCAATTGAGATGCCCTTGGGGGTCACTTTACAGACATTATTCGTCCGCTCTCGATACTTTTCGCTTCCGCATGACAAATTTTGAGGGCATCAAGGGCAAGTTGTCCGGACAGAATTTCGGGGGGAGTTCCCTTACCGACCGTTTCACACGCAGTTCGCAGCTCCTCTGTGAAGGCGGAACACCATTCGCTCCCCCCTTTGAGCTTGGGAGATTTTGGTTTTTTGGAACCGGCGATTTCCGTCAGCGGACGATCAACGACCCACTCTCCTCCAATCGTGCCAGCCGAAAACAAGAGAGCCCCCTTTTCAAAGATGACTTCATAACCGTGTGAAAACTGCAAATGTGTTGGGGCGATTCCTCCACTAACACAACTTACGGATAGTTCGGGGTCGTCATACACATATTGTGTGTGCAGATGATTGACCAGCCCTTGCTCCATAATTCCGCGGGAGAACACTTTCTGAGGAACACCACACAATAGACCAATGAAGTGGTTGTCGTGAATATGCAGATCAATACCCCAACCGCCGAGCTTGGCATAGTCGGCAATATTTTCCGACCAGTTGGGGGGAGCAATCACTCGATGAAATCGAGCCGATTTGATTTTTCCCAAGCGACCACTGCGGGCCGTGTCATAGAGGAATCGGAATTCCGGAAAGAAGGGGAGAACATGCCCCACCATCAGTTGCTTACCCGCTTTCCTGGCCGCATCAACCATTTTGTTGGCCGATTTCAGCTCAATGGAAATCGGTTTCTCCACCAGAACATTTTTCCCAGCGGCCAGAGCCTCCAAAGTGACTGATTCGTGCAGGTCCGTTGGCAGACAGATATCAACAAGATCAATATCCGGATCGGCCAGCAAATCCTGGTAATTCTCATAAGCCTTGAGCTGAGAAGTATCC
>JAGQQC010000466.1 GCA_020426395.1 Planctomycetaceae bacterium | reverse complement strand
AAACGGGGAATGGTGAATCTTTGAAGTGGGGGAAGTATCATAAAGTGAGGCGGGTTGGTTATTTTGGGTTTGCAATTGGACGTCGTTCAAAATTTATTCGCACAACGGCACGGCTAGCGAGTCTAGCCGTGGCACCCTTCTTTCGAATGTTTCGTGGTAAACTAATCGGATGACATTTAGAGTTTGACGGAACACGACCACCAGGTTTCAGGATGAGTCCGAGCATATTACCACCCGGGAACTGGCTGAATGTACATATTTGGTCCGGTTGCCGGGTGTGTCTTTAACGGCCTGCTGCGCTAATTATTGAGAAAATCTGATTCCTCAACCGGGTCTGACCTCACAATTGCAAGTCGGGTACCGTATACAGGATACTCGTTCTGCGCCCGTCTAGGGATGCCGTTCTGATGGTCGCGTTCCCCGGTTCCTGGGGAGCACAAAGACGTGTAAGACCTGCACTTCACCTCTACTACCGGCATTTCCAACTGAGAGTATCAACGATGATCAGGTGCCTGATTCTCGCACGGGATACTTTGAGAATGATCTGATTCAAGCCTGGAACCATGGAATTCAAATTCCGGGATCTTCCTTCTGGCTCGTTTCCCCGCTATTCTCGGCGTTCTTTGCAGTTCAAAATTTCAACGTCCTCATCTCCCTCTCCAGCATCGATGCCATTTCCCGGTTTGAAAAAGACCGCGGGATAATGTCGACTCTCTAGATTTCCAGGGTAAGAAACGGGGACATTGATTGTTAACTCCTCCTGTTTGATCATCTCCCGAAGTGATTGTTCTATCGTGAAGTCCTGTTTTTATCTGCTGCGATCACGTTGCAAATATTTATCCGGCATGTTGCTCCTGGTGGCTCTCTTTATGGGGGGGGCTGGCAGTCTTCGCGTATTTGCGCAGGAAGCAGAGAGTAGTCGTGAGGCAGAATCACAGCTTGCTACGATCGATTCAGTCGAAGTGGGAACAAAAGGAGTTTATAAGGTCGGCCTTTGGACACCAGCAAAGGTGACATTCTCGACAGAGTCTCCGGGCTCGTACCACCTGGAATTGATGACAGTCGATGCTGATGGTGCCCCCTTCGCGACCAAATTTAAGCCACAGCAAATAACTGAACCGGGTACACATGTGCTCAAAGGTAAATTTCTGCCGGGCAGGATGGAGGCGGATCTGATTGTTCGCCTTTACCGCGATGAGATATTGCAGGTGGAACGAAGTTTTCCAAGTTCGAAAATCAATCCGGATTCCTTGCCCGTTGCCGAGCGCCAGTCGTTATTTCTGATTGGTTTGATTCAAGCTGAGAAAGAGGCTGCCGAAGACAATGAGACCGAGTCAGCCTGGCCCGAGAACTTCATCGAAGAGCAGTTGAAAACTCTGGAGACAAGTAAACCGACTCGGGCTATTCAACTTGCTTCACTTGATGAACTGCCCGACGAGTTAGAGACGTTACAAGTATTTGACTCGTTGATCATTTCGGACGGGTTTGATGTTCCCCCGGAGCAGGAGAAACGTTTGCAACAATGGGTGCAAGCGGGTGGACACCTCATGATTCTGGTGGGTGACGAAGTGGACCAGTGGCAGGCGGGTTCTCTATCCAAATGGGTTCCAGTTCAGATTGAAGGTTTGATCAATCTGAAACATCTTGGCGATCTGGAAAACTATGTTGGGCAAGGCCGGTTGGCCCGGATGATTATGGATGTCGCTCACATCCGACCGGAGAATCTGGATGCGCAAGTAGAAGTCGCTTCGATTGAAGGTCCCTTGGTGGTGCAGGCCTCTTATGGGTTTGGGGTTATCTCTGTTTCGGCAATTGATGTCACACGCGAACCACTGGCCAGTTGGGAGAGTCTTCCCCTCTTTTTTCAGAAAGTTCTGGCCCGCGTTCCTAGCGAAGAGGAAAAGGCCAAAGGGAGAAAAGGAAAAAACCTGGTTCATACAGGTGTCAGCACATTTCGGACACAGTTACAGGGAACAATCGATCAATTTAAGAAAACTCGGAACCTGACTGCCTGGGAAGTGATGGTGCGAATCCTGGGGCTGATTTTCCTACTGGGACCACTCGACTACCTGTTAACGCATAAATTGTTAAAAAGGCCAGGCCTTACCTGGATCAGTTTTCCACTCATGTTGGGAATTGTTATCCTCGTCGCGCTTCGCAGTGCGGAGTCGATGCATCATCAATCTCCCTTACTTCGTGAAGTGAGCCTGATTGACCACGATGTTCGCAATGGCTTGAGTCATTACCATGTGTGGCAAAGTTATTATTCTCCCCGCAGTGAGCGGGTTGATATCGAAGTTGATCCTCAGGAGACTTCGTCTGCGTCTGAGGCCCAATATATTCTTCCTCCCCGGACACGCTGGTCCGGAGTTCCCGAAGAAAGTTTCAGCGGTATGTATCGCTCCCCGGGAATCTCGCTGGGGATGCCTGCCTATGAGCTTTCACTGGAGGAGAGTCAATTAACCGGCATTCCGATTGGGCAATGGTCGAGTAAGGTGCTGGAAACAGAATGGCTCTCACAGGACATCGATAAGGTCCTCGTTGAAAGTGATTTGAAAACGAATTCCTCAGGACGTCTTCGAGGGTCGTTGAAGCATCACTTCCCGGTTCCTTTGACGCAGTGGTTTATCGCCTATGAAAGTCAGGTTTATTTGCCGAGCGAACATCGGGAGATGTCGGACAAAAATGCCATACAACCGGAGGAGCCGTTTAGCCTGGACGGAAGAGATGTACGCGATCGAATGATCAAAAACTACCTGACAGACCGGAGTGAAGAGCGAGATTCTTTCGACCAGAAAAACCTTTCCAGAGCTCTGCGTGAGTATCAGGCAGATTCAACCGATCCCTATAAAATATTCCGGGCTGCGACTTTTTATGAAATTATCGGCGGCCAGGACTATTACAACCTCAGCAACGAGTCCCTGGCTGGGGGAGATTGTTCCGAGCGAGTGAAAATGAAACGGGCTGTTCTGTATGGAACTCTCGAATTACCTGTAGCCAAGACCTCGGTGAATGGTGAGTCACTTAAACCTGATTTTCAGAAGACGTTGATTCGCATCGTTCTGCCTGTCGAGTAACTTGTTGTTCTGTTGTTGGAGCAAATCCGAGTTTTATCTTTATCTGATTTTATTCAAGCCTGAACACATTCATTCTTTTAAGACGAAAGTCTTTAGCTGTGATTGAAACACGAAAACTGACCAAGCAATACGGTAACTTATTTGCCGTCAATCAGATTGATCTGAAACTCGAAGAAGGGGATGTGTTCGGGTTCATCGGTCCTAATGGTTCGGGTAAAACCACCACGATGCGGATGATCGCCACGTTGCTGGAACCGGATTACGGTGAAGCGTATGTGTGCGGAAAATCGATCTATACTCATTCCGAAGAGATTCGTCGTCTGGTGGGATATACCCCTGACTTTTTCGGGGTGTATGACGACATGACCGTGATGGAGTACCTCGAGTTTTTTGCTTCGACCTATCGAATTAACAGTTCTGAGCGGCGTCGGATTTGCGAAGAG
>JAGQQC010000465.1 GCA_020426395.1 Planctomycetaceae bacterium | reverse complement strand
GTTTCATTCCCTGGCCAAGTGAAATCAACACGCTCGCCTGCAAAGAGTCAAAACCTGGTTTTTCCGATTCGGAATGATCGAGTAAGTTGGCAAGTAGTTGTTCAATTTTGTCTGGAGCTTTAGTCCCTGTAATTTCTGCTAACAGTTCTATCAGACCGAGTCCTTCCCCTTGAGAGAAATCAGGTTTGTTCAACAAAGCGGTCAGAAACTCCTGCTCGAACCCGGCTGCAGAGGAAAGGATAGCGGTACGGGTCCAGGGATTCTGAGCGTCTGATTGAGCGAGCTGAACGAGTGCTTCTTGAACCTGAGCAGATTGTAGGGCCCCGCCAGATTCTCCCAGAGTTAATGCGACCTGAAACCGAACACGAGGATCGGAATCTTCCACCAGTTTCAACACATAGTCCAGCACGACTACATCACTTTCTTTTCCAGCCTCGGTTTCCGTATGAACTTCTTCGGATAAGCGAACGGCTTGTTCGCGAACACGCGGAGATTCATCCTGGAGTGCTTTGATAAGAATATGTGGATGAAGTCTTCCCAGCCCTTTCAGAGACCAGAGGGCGTGAACGCGCGCGACGGGGTTTTGACTATTCTCCAATAAATTCAATAACGGTTTTACTGCCGATTCATCCTGCCGTTCATAAATCAACCGGTGGGCTGTTTCCCGCCACCAGCAGTTTGGGTTTTCCAGCTCAGCTACGAGTTTTTCAATCGAAGCATTACCGAGATTGGGTTTTCGATTGATGGGGTGACCTTCTGGATAACTGGGGGGAGCCAAACGATAGATGCGCCCCCGATCACGACCACTTTCGAGATCAAGATGGGCTTTGATGTCATCCGGGATGGACCAGGGATGCTCAATCGTTTCGCGATACATGTCCAGGACATGCAGTGTTCCGTCTGGAGCATTCACAAAATTAACCGGGCGGAACCAGTTATCGCGCGAGGCCAGAAACTCGACATTCTCCTGGGCTCTCTCGGCGATGAAGGTGGGACCGTCTGCGGTTAACCGGTATCGCATGACCAAGTTTCCAGCGACTTCTGCAATAAAGGCGTTGCCATAATATTCCGGTGGATAGGCAGCTCCTCGGTAGATCGTTATTCCGCTGGAAGAAGTAACGTAACCGGTGGCAGCCATCTCGCTACGTGGAGACTTTTTTGTCTGGTCGGAAGCCAGACGTTGCGCATTGATGACGCGCCATGGTTCGGGGGGACTGATCCGGTAGACTTGAATTGCATCACCCGCAATTGCGGCATCATTGATGGCCTGATTCACAGGCAGTGCCGGGTTTCTCGCGAGATAACGTTGATCCAGAACAATATGCTGGGCGGGATTGCGGATGTTACAAATAAATCGATTCCCAAAGTCATCGAACGTATTTCCGAAGCGGGCTCCTCCCGTTAAGACCTCGAAAGCATGATTCGTTGGATCAATACAAAAGTCATTACGTCGAAATTGGATCGGTTTCGCATCCGGATCATTTCCAGGAACAATTGAACCGCCGTTACTGCCACCCGCAGCATAAATCTTGTGGTCCAGGCCCCACTGGAGATTGTTCATCACGGCTTGCACATTGTATTTGCGGAAACCGGTAAAGACTTTTTCTCGAACATCCGCTTTCCGGTCACCGTCGGTATCCTTCAGGTACCAGAGGTCGGGAGTCGCCCCCACAAAAATGCCCCCTTTCCAGAAAGCGAGCCCAGTCGGCCAGGAAAGTTTATCAGCGAAGATGTCGCTTTTGTCAAACTTGCCATCTCCGTCTGTATCTTCCAGGATGCGGACACGCCCAATCGGCAAAGAAGTTTGATCCTGCCAGGCGACATCATGTTCGGGGCCGGTGTAAGGGTAATCGCTCATCTCAACGACATACGCCAGACCGTTCTCGTCGTAGGCCATTGCAACCGGATCGTAAACCAACGGTTCCGCCGCCAGAAGTTCCATCCGGAAACCGTGCAACAGTTCAAACGATTCAACGGCTTCGTCCGGCTCAAGAGGATCAATATGCGGAAGAGCCTCGGACAGAGTTTCAGTAGTTTCATCCGCAGTGATCTCTGCCACGCAAATAGAGATAAGCAGTGTAGAGAATATGATAAGGAAACGGCTGGTGTGAGAATTCATGTGGTGTGCTCTTCAAATGCTGACAAAAACGAAGCTGAAAACTGTCTAAGACGGATTTCTTAATTGATGTGCATTCTGGTAAGTGATCGATACTTGCTGGGCTCTTCCCAGTGTTGACTCCATCAGTTTAAGTTGGGCGGACTCAATGTGAAAGAAGGGATAATAAGAACCGAACAGAATTCTTTTCGGAGGAATCTTCCCCAGCAGTTGCTCGATTCCTCCAACGCCTTCCAACATCGCGATCTCAAAGCAGATATTCGGGATTCCGCTGAACATGTTGACTTTCGAGACGGGGAGACTTCGAAAGACATTTAACAATTGGAGTTTGAGTAAAGGACGCTCGAGTACAAGTTCTTTCAACGGAGCCGGATCGACGTGGGGAACACTCATTAATGGGTGTTGTGTTCGCTCATCTTCCATGCTCAAGGCCAGTTGGACGATTAATCCTCGTTCGGTGGCGATGTCCAGTAATCGAGCGAATTGGGGATGATTCAAGTCGTATTCATGATAATTCGGATGCAACCGGATGCCGGGCATTTGGTACTCTTCCTGGCAACGCCGGATATCTTCTTCCCAATCGGGGAGAAGTGGATTGATGGAACCGAAAGGAATCAAAAGTCCGTCCCCATGCGTGCGAGATTCCTCGTGGAGTCGCTCATTGACTCCTGCGATATCGCGGTGAAACAACCCGTCAAAACTTCCTACCCAGGCTTCATTGACTTCCTGCTGTTTCAAGGTGTGGATGAGTTGCTCTGTTTCATCCCCAGGTAACCGTCGAAACGGCCAGCGGGAAAGGTAGAGGTTGGTATCAATGAGCTTGGGCATCAGGAGGCGAAACCTTTCGTCTTCAAGATGGGTTCCAACATGCGTTTTAAGTTACCGCTGAAGATCAATTCCTTTTCTTGATCGCTGATTTGGGCTCCATACACCTTCGCGAGTTGAGAAGCGAAACTGCGGCCTCCGGCATCACTTCCATAAATTAACCGTTCCGCTCCCAATTCACGCACAGCCATTTCCACGAGTCCGTTAGTTGGATCACTGCCCGCGATGCCGAGCATCACGTTGGGTGTTGATCGAATTGCCCGTACTCCTAATTCCCAGTTTCCCCCCGCATGGCCGCAAATCAGTTTGGCGTTTGGATGCCGCTCCGCCAATGCGACGAGGTCGAATGGAGTTGATTCACCGGGGAGATTTCCAGACGTTTTGATCCAGGTATGTTGGAAGATGACCGCGTTTAACCGGGTTGCCTCCGCGACAAGCGTGTCAACAGCTTGAGTATCTGCCCTGCCGGCGACCCACAATTTCAAGCCCACCATGGGGCCCAGTTCTATGCAACGTCGTATCTCGGCAAGGCTTGTTTCCAGATATTCGGGGCTGACATAGACATAAGCGAGTGCTCTCTGTTCTTTACCCTGGATTGC
>JAGQQC010000464.1 GCA_020426395.1 Planctomycetaceae bacterium | reverse complement strand
CCCGTTGCTGGCGTTCAAATGGATCTTGCTCTCTCTTGATCACCAGCGGGGCCGCATCCATTCCCCGTTTGCCGCGCAGTTTATCCGCTTCTTGAATCAACCGACGTTGTTCGGCGATGTTTAACTGGCCTGTTTCTCTTTGTGTGAGCGACTCTTTCGAACGAATCCAGGCAACCTCCGTGCTGGACCAGAGGTGATACAACCGGCGCACCGCCTGGGAAGTAATGGGTTCCCGAGGATAAAGATTCATCAGTTCCACAAGGACGAGTTCTTCCCGTTCCAGATCCCCTTCTTCCAGATATTGCCGTGCAAGATGGACCAGTTGTTCCGCTCCTTGTCGAGAAGTAAACCCCTGGAGATTTCTTCTCATTTCAGAAATCATTTGTCCGTCACGCCCCTGTTCGCCGAGAGCATATTCCCCGATCGCTGCCAGGTGCTTACGACGTTGGGCAATTTTTTTTGCTTGTTCCAAAGCTTGTTCATTGAGTGGATCAAGTTCCCGCCGCGTCTCACTTCCCGGTGTGAGGACGATGCCTCCAAAGAAGTTATGCGTTACTTGCTGGATGTTTCGTCCGTCGAGTGGGGCAAACTGGTAATGCACTGGCCGGATGGAATCGAGCCCTTCTCGCCCCGTCTGATGCAATCCACTCGCGGCGAACTCGATAATCGTTTGAGATTTCCGGGTTAATAAATCATAGGGATCAACCTCAATGTCTCCCGTTGTCCCTTCGGGAGCTTTATAAAAGACCCGTTTCACTTGCCACGGTTTCAACCCGAGGATTTCCTGCTGCGCCAAAAAACGGGTTGGATCACCGGCGGCGCCAATGGCTTCATGGAAAGCTTGTTTCAACAGGCGATTAACTTCATTGCCCGATTTCGCATCCGGCAGCACGATCACCTCAGGTCGCCAGGTTCGAATAAGACAAACGAACGACTCCAACATGACCCGCCCCATGTTACCGTCCGACCAACGGTTCAGTTCCTTAATCAACCCCGACCGATCCTGATCGAGGTCAGGACTCGTCAGCGGAAACTGCCAGGCGGTCACCGCCTGTGAACCATGCACTGAAAGAACCGCCGAGGTCGATAACAACGATCCGGAAGCAGTCCCTCGATAATGCCCGCGAGGAACATCATCACGAATGGGTAAAAAGACGAGCGAACGATATCCCTGCTCCGCCGATTGCTGGGCAAGCAAGGGGATATCAATCTCTTCACGCGCTGGAGCAACTTGCATCAGAGCGACATGATGATCTTTTCCCTTCACTGTTTGCCAGGTTCGACCACCATCGCGCGTCATAAGAATTGTTCCCAACGCCCCCACCGCGCAGCCATGCGTTTCTGACCGGAAAGTAAGCTGCTGAATGGGAATCGATTGCCCCGTGTATTGCGGTTCCCAGGTCTGACCTTCATCGGGAGAATGCCAAACCACCGAACCGGGCGATCCAGTCACCCAGACATGAGTTTCGAACTGAGCGACTGTTTGAAAATCCTGCATGAGAGGCAACTTCTCGGGAAGCTTGCCTTCGGGCTCCGACCAAGCCAAGCCCTGATTGGATGAGCAGAACAGACTCGATCCTTCACCTGCTAACCAGCATTTATGATTGTGGGAATAACTGACGTCGTTGAGGGCGCGCAAGTCAAACTGGCTGAAGGTGACTGGGGAAAAATTATCCACGGTCGCTCGCGCGATTTGACCATGCGCTCCAGTCACCAGACCTTCATTAATACTCTCGAATTTTGACGCCAGCCAGGTTTTATCGGACTCACCGGCGCGCGGTGTCCAGGTTTGCCCACCATCTTCGGTCACCATCACCCCACTCGGATACCGAGGTGATGCTTCCCCCGTGGCAACACCCTGCTCCATATTAAAAAATTGAACGGCATTCAGTGGGGGTAATTGATTTTGTGGAAGCCGGGTCCAGGTGACTCCACCGTCACGAGTTTGTAGTACAAGCCCCCAACCTTCCTGCCCGTAGGGATGGACTCCCCGGGCGGATACCCACCCGATGTCGCGCGTGAGAAAACAGACATCCGTCAGGCTGTAAGCAAAACCGGTTGGTAACCAATTCCAGGTGTCACCACCATCGACCGTCTTCCAGATCGCCCCCTGATCTCCGACCGCGTAACCGACCTCAGCATCAATCAGGCAGACTCCGCGAAAATGCGCGTCCTTCTGAATCGGAATGACGGCTCCTTCCGGGGTCAAAGGTTGCGCTTCCTGATTGCGGGGTAACAACGCCGGTTCCCCTTCGGCCGTTAACTGGCCGGAAGAAAGAACGCCGAAGAAACAGCAACAGAATGTCAAAGCAATGCGAAAAGTCATGTCGATTCCCTTCGAGACTTGTTTCGGACGCAGTTTAGGCAATTTGGCGGATTGTGTTGAGAGCAGTTCCGGGCTCAAAACGAGTTTCAGCTTACCCTGTCCGGGTCTCGTCGGTACCCCCATCCCTCCAGATTGACTACGATTACAGAGAAGGCTCCCCGTTTCCCCTTCAGGGATGGTTTATGAATTACGGAAACCTGTTCTGTCTCGCCTGCCTCGTCGTCGGTCACACCCAATTGTGGATCGCCCTGATGAACCGGCTGCACGCCCTTCCGCTGGGTCACCAGCGGTTACGGCGCTACCGCATTCTCCACGATATCGCGATTCCCCTCGTTCCCCTGTGGATGCTCTGGAAGCTCGGTCTGACCGGACCGGAGCTTCTCTGGTACGATCACTGGTCGTTGCTGTCAACGGGTTGGATGATTTTCTGCACCATCTGTGCGCTCGGTTTCTTGGGGTTTCTGTTTTCGGTCACCCGGCATTATCTGGAGCGACTTACTCCCAAACTGTTGACCATCGATTCCGTCACGCACAACATCGCCACAAAATTAGGACGCAAACCGATCGGGTCCGGCCCCTATCAAAGCCTCGCCTGGTTACCGAGGAATGAACAATTCCAAGTCGAATTGAATATCAAGCAATTATTGATTCCTAATCTGCCCGCGGAACTCGACCAATTCTCGATTCTACACATCTCCGATACGCATATGTGCGGCACGGTCGCCTGTGAGTATTTTGAAGAGGTGTGCCGGCTGGCGCAAGAACTGGAACCGGAAGTCGTCCTCTTTACAGGGGATCTATTGGATGACCTGCAGGCGCTTTCCTGGTTTGATTCAACCTTGAATCAACTCACTGCTCCGGCGGGTCGTTTTTTTATACTGGGGAACCATGATGACGAACTCAATCCCGAACTGATCCGCACTACGATGCAAAACGCAGGTTGGATTGATCTCGGCGGGAAATCGTTGATGACCTACTGGCGCGACAAGGAGGTCGAACTGGGGGGGAGCGAAGTTCCGTGGATGAGCCATCATCCCCACTGGACGAAAGAAAAACAGAAGCCGGAAAGGCTACGCATCTTCCTGACACACACACCGGATTATTACCAGTGGGGCATCGACCACCAGTCCGACTTGATCCTCGCCGGTCACAATCATGGCGGGCAGATTCGCATCCCACTCATCGGCCCGGTCTACTCCCCCGCAAAAACAGGGACA